>JAIOPE010000153.1 GCA_021414065.1 Planctomycetota bacterium | reverse complement strand
CTCCGGCGGCGAGATCTGGACCCGGCCCGACGCAGGCGAGTTGGTCGAGACGGTCGTGCGCGGGTCCAAGGACCTCTACCTCCTCGATTTCCCGACGACCGGGCAACAGACCGACCGCATCGTCGAAGGGGTCGAGCGAATCCTCGCGCTCGGAGTCCCCAAACTGCTTGTCACGGTCTCGCTCGACGGCCCCCGCGAAGTCCACGAGGACGTTCGCGGGACGAAGGGGTCGTACGACCGCGCACTCGCCACGTTCGCGGCTCTGCGTACGCTCCGGTCCCGGCACTTCGACTGCTTCCTCGGCACGACGTTGTCGAACTACAACGGCGGCCGCCTGATGGAGACCATCGACGCCGCGCGCGACGTGATCCCGGGACTGGACCTGCGTGAAGTCCACGTGAACGTGGCGCAGGTTTCGTCGCACTACTACGGCAACGACGGGATGGAGCGGACGAACGACACGGCGCTGACGGACCTCGACCGTTTCGTGAGCGCCCGCGGCCACCGCTTTCACCCGGTCGCGTGGCTCGAACGCAGGTACCAGAAGCTGACGCACGAGTTCGTGGCGTCCGGGAAGACGCCGCTCCCGTGCCGCGCGCTCGCCTCGTCGGTGTTCGTGGACGCGAGGTGGAACGTCTACCCTTGCTCGATGTGGGACGCGCACCTCGGAAATCTGCGCGACAACAACTTCGACCTCGCGGCGCTCTGGAATTCGGAGCGCGCGATCTCGATGCAGCGCGACATCCTGGAGCGTCGGTGCCCGAACTGTTGGACTCCGTGCGAGGCGTACCAGACCATCCTCGGGAACCTGGCGCGCTGAGCGCCGTGCTTGCCGCCGGAGGCCCTGACGGCACGTGACCAGCAACGACCCGTCCCTCGCCCGCATTGACGGACCTCGTGAGACCCTCGACGGCCGCTGGGAGGTCCGCGGGCTGTTTCCGGGTGCCATGGGGACGGTCCTGATCCTCGAGGACCCGGCGACCGGGGCGCGATTTGCGGCGAAGACGCCGCGCGTCGAGCACGGGCTGTCCGACGACACCATCCGCCGCTTCGAGGCCGAGGCAAGGACGTGGCTCTCGCTCGGCCACCACGAGAACGTCGTCGAAGCCGTGTTCTACGAGACGATCCGGTGGCGCGGAGTCGAGCGACCGTTCCTTTTCCTCGAGTACGTGGACGGTCCGACGCTCGACGCTCTGTTGCGCACCGAGGGACGGTTCGCGGTGCCGGCCGCGCTCGACGTGCTGACCGGGATGGCGTGGGGGATGTCGCACGCCCACGGCGACGGCCGCGCTGGCGCTCGCATCGTCCACCGCGACCTGAAGCCCGACAACGCGTTCCTCACGCGGAACCGCGTCGTGAAGGTCTCCGATTTCGGCATCGCGCGCGCGCTGGACCGGCCTGAGGAGCACCAGGGCGACGGCTTCGGCCTCGGCACGCCGTACTACGCGTCGCCGGAGCAGATGCGAGACGCGCGCCGGGCCGACGTCCGGAGCGACGTCTACTCGTTCGGCGCGGTTGCGTACCAGTTGCTCGTCGGCGAGCCGCCCTTCCCTGCGACCGACCTCTCCGCGCTCGTGTGGAAGGTCCTTCGCGAGGCGCCGCCGCCCATTCGCCCACGCGTTCCGCAGGTGCCGGAGCCGCTCGAGCGTCTCATCATGGACTGCCTGGCGAAGGAGCCGTCCGCGCGGCCCGCGAGCTTTGCCGACGTGCTCGAGCGCGTGAGCGGCATCCGGGAGTTCGACGACCTCTGGCTGCCGCCGCCCGGCGCGCGCAGTTGCGAGGCGTGCGGCTGGCTCAGTCTCTCGACGGCCCCGTCGTGCGGCCTCTGCGGCAAGCGAACCGGTCGTGCGGCCCGCTACGCGCCGGTGTCGCGGCGGTCGGATCTGGCGTCGCCGACGATGGGACGTGCGGGGCTGCCGGCGCGACTCGAGATCGAAGGGACGCAGATCCGTCCGCGTTCACCCCGCGCCGGCGAGGAGGTCGTGGTCACGGTGCTCTTGGGCAACACCGGCGCCGCCGCGGCCCAGCACGTCTCCCTGCCCTACGTTCGTCCGAGCCGCGATGCATTCGCATTCGTCGAGGCGTCCGGACGACGTGGATTCCGCGGGACGATCCCGCCGACCGCCGCCGGGGCACCGATCCGGATCTCGTGGACGCTGCGCCCGCTCCGTGAGGGGCGGTTCCGACTGCGCGCACCCCGCGTGACGTGGCGCGACGCCGACGGGCGCAGACAAGCCGTCCGCGGCGACGACATCGAGATCGTCGTCGCGGCGAACGATGCGGTGCCGTTCGTCGGACGCGACGAGGAGATGAAGCGCCTGGTCGGCCTTCTCGACGGTGCGGAGGCTGGCCTCGGCGCGAAGGCGCTCCTGATCGGGCTGCCCGGCACGGGGAAATCGCGACTTGCGCGGGCCGTGCTCGACCTCGCGGCGGCGCGCGGGTTCGCTGCCGTACGCGGACGCTGCCTCGACCGCGGGGTCGAGGTGCGCGGCGCTCTGAAAGACGCCCTGCGCCAACTGCTGGACCTCCGGAAGACCGGCGCAGCGGCGCCCGAGGTGGCGGCGGCGCTCGTGCAGATGCTCGGCGACACCGGGCGCGCGGAGCCGCGACTGCTCAGCTTCCTCGTGGATGAACTCGTCGGTCGGCCGCTCTCTCCGGGCGAGAACGCGCGCCATCTGTGGGCACGATTCGCTGCCGCCGTCTCGCGAACGAAGCCGCTGGCGATCGTGCTCGAGGACGTCCAGCGCGACCCCGAAGTCGGGTGGATCGCGGCAGAGATGGCCGATGCGGCGGGACGCGATCACGGTCGTTTCCTCGCGATTCTCACGGCGCGCGGCGAGATCGAGGACGAACAGCAGGGAAGTCTCGTCCGGCGAATCGAGGACGACGCCGCGGCCGGCCGGCCGGCCGACGTCGTGCGTCTGAGCGTGCTCGGGCAGTCCGAGGTCGCAGCTCTCCTGGACTCCGCGTTCCGCCCGAACGACTTCGCCACATCGGCGACGTGGCTCGCGGGCGAGCTCCAATCGATCACCGGCGGGAATCCGCTCTACCTGTCGGAGCTCCTGAAGACCATTCGCGCGCACTCGATGGATGAGCACGCCGTCCTCGTGACACGCGACGGCTCATGGACCGCCGGGCCGGGGCTGACGCCGGAGCGCATGCGGGATCTCGTCCCGCCACGCATCGAGCAGGTCGTCGTGGAACGGCTCCACCAGCTTCCGCCCGACGTGCGGGCCTTCGCCTACGCGGCTTCGGTGCTCGGCGACGCGTTCGAGATCGATGTGCTGCGGACTCTGCTCGGAGCCTCGGCGACGTTCGAGGCGTCGCTCGCACGGCTCGAAGAAGAGGGGCTTCTGCGTGAGATTGCGGGAGGCAAGATTCGGTTCCGCGAGCCGCTTCTGCCGGAAGTGCTGCACCGCGACCTCCGGGCGAATGACCCGCTCGAGCACGCGCGCCTCCATGGCGAGGCGGCGGATCTTCTCGGTGCTCTGCCCGGCGCGAAGGACCGCAACGCGCTCCGCCTGTCCCGCCACCTGATGCACGCCGGCCGTCCCGACCGTGCGTTCCCCGCGATCCTCGACGCCGCGCGCCGACTCCTCGGACGACAGGCGTACCGGAGAGCCGCCGCCGTCCTCGACGAGGCCAAGAACTGCCTGGATTCGGGGATGCGCGCCAAGCGGGCGGATCGGCTGGACTACCTGACGCTGCGCGGCGAGGCGCTGCGGTTTACAGGCGACTACCGCGGTGCGCTCGAAGCGTGGCGCACCGTGGTCGCGGAGGCGGGCGACGGTCGTGGCGACGCTGACCGGCTCGGCACGCTGTACAGCTCGCTCGGTAAGGTGCACGAGGCCATCGGGCAGTTCGACGACGCGCTCTACTGCTACGCGGTGGGGCTGTCGCTCCGACGCGACCAGGGTCAGGCGTACGAGGTGCCGCTCTCGCTCACGAACCTCGCTGGACTGCATCTGGTCCGCGGGGAGTCGGACCGTGCGGCCGCATATCTCGACGAGGCGGTCGAGTCTGCGCGGCAGGTGGGGAACCACCTCGCGCTCGGAAGGGCGTTCGTGCTGCGCGCGCGTATCCTCGTGCAGCGCGGCGAGACGCGTGCCGCACGCGGTGTGCTGCGGCAGGGGCTCAGCGAGGCGCGCGCTGCGCGCGACGACGTGGGCGGCGCCGATGCATGGGTCGTCGTCGGGCTCGCGAACTACCGCGAGGGCCGCAACGAGCGGGCGCTCGTCCACTTCCGGCGTGCACTCCGCATCCGCCAGACCGCGGGCGACCTCGCCGGGATTGCGGTCTCGTACAGCACGATCGCAGCGATCCACGAAGCGACCGGCGATCTGGCGTCGGCGCTGGCCGAGTTTGAACGTTCGGCCGACGTGGCGCGGCGGATTCGGTCGATGCGCGCACTCGGCGTCGCACTGACGAACCTGGGGCGCGTGCAGTTGGCCCTCGGCCAGCCGAAGAAGGCGAAGGCGACGCTGGAGGAGGCGATCTCCGCCGGCACGAACCTCGGCGACGCTCCATTCATTGCCGCCGCGCTCGCCGATCTCGCGCGCGCGTGCCGGTGGCTCGGCGATGTTCGGGGGTGTGCGGACCGCCTCTCGCAGGCCGTCCGCATCGCCAGGGCGTCGGGCGACCACGACGTCCAGTCGTACGTCGCGGCGCGGGAGTGCGAGCACCTGCTCGCGGCCGGCATGAAGTCGGAGGCGCTCGGCGCGGTCCGCGTGGCGGTGGACGTGCAGGGGCAGTCTCCACAGGTCCGCGTGGACACGCTCTCGCTCGTGGCGGAACTCGCCGACGGCGCCGAGGCGGACGCCGCGGCCGCGGAGGCCGGAGCCGTAGCGTCGCAGTCGCCGAGCCCGTACGTTCGCGCCCGCGCGCTCGCCGCACGGGCACGGGTCGATCTTCGGGCGGGTGCCAGGGAACGGGCTGTCGCGACGTTCCGCCAGTCGGCGGGGCTGCTGCTCTCGTCGGACCGCCTCACGCCGTTCGTGGCCCAGGTTCTGCTCGACGCAGCGGAGGCACTCCACGCCTCGGACCCCGAGGCTGCGACCGCTGCCAGGCGCCGAGCTCGCGAGATCCTGAGGGAACTCCTCGCGAGGGGCTTCTCGGATGCCGCGGGGACGGGATTCCCCTCCGAGCCCGCCGCTCGGTAGGATCTCCGCCCGAGGACCCCTCTTGGACCACGCCCTATCCGTCTGCGAGCTTGCCGATGTCCCGCTGCTGCGGGCTCGGTTCATGTCGGAGTTGGGCGTCGCCGGAATCTCCGGCGATGAACTGGGGGGCTGGGCGCTCGCATTCACGGAACTGGTGAACAACTCCGTCGAGCACGGCTGCAAGAACCCCGGCGACGTCGTCTCCGTGCGATGGACTTGCGACGAGTCGTCGATCGTCGTGGTCGTTGCCGACCCCGGCGAGGCCGGCGTCTCCGGCGCGGACTTCGATGAGGCGACGTGCGACGGGTTCGCCGAGACCGGGCGCGGTGCCGGCCTGTTCCTGATCCGCGCGTGGGTGGACGACGTGCAGGTTCGCAGCGACGAGACGCCGGGCGGCGCAGCACGCACTGAGATCCGGATCGAACGTCGGCGGGAGTCTAAGTCCGATGGACCGCAGGGCGGACGGGGGACAGAGCAGTGAGCCTCGACCGCAAGACCGGCATCCACGTTGCTCCCGACCAACCGCGGGAGGACTACTCGGAGTTTCTGACCGGCGAGCCGCTCGCTGACCGGAAGCGCGTCGCGATGCTCCTCGAGACGATCGCCGAGGTGAACTCGAGCGTCGAAGTCGCGACCGTGATGCAGAACGTCGCGCGCAAGAGCATCGGGGTCTCGGGCGCAGAGCGGGCGATCGTGATGCTGTTCGACGAGCAGAACGTCCTGCGCATCGTGCTCGCGACCGACACGAAGGGGACGGCGCTCGGCACGAACGTGCAGTACAGCCACTCGGTGGCGATGCGCGTTGCGCGCGAGGGGAAGGGCATTTGCCTGATCGACACGGCCAATCAGGGCGACATCTCGCTCGGCCAGTCGATCCTCGACCTCAAGCTGCTCACGGTCATGTGCGTGCCGCTCCGCGTGAAGGACCGGATGATCGGACTGCTGTACGTGGACAGCAAGGCGTCGTCGAAGGAGTTCCGCGAGCGCGACCTGACGTTGTTCAAGGCGCTTGCGGGCCAGGTCGCAGTTGCGATCGACAACGCGCGCCTGCTTCAGCACTACGTCGAGAAGCAGCGGATGCAGGAGGAACTGGCGGTCGCCCAGAAGATCCAGCAGAGCCTGCTTCCCCGCGGCGGGCTGCAGGCGCCCGGGCTGGACGTCTTCGGCATGTCGGTCCCCTGCGATGAGACGAGCGGCGACTATTTCGATTACATCCGCCGGTCGGGCGGGCGTCTGGCGTTCGTCGTCGGCGACGTCTCCGGGCACGGCATCGGCGCGGCGCTTGTGATGTCCACTGCACGCGCGCTGCTGCGCGCGTTCACCTCGGACGACTCCGGCCCCGCGGCGGTGATCACGCGACTCAACAAGTTCCTCTCAGACGACGTCGAGACCGGCCGGTTCATGACGATGTTCTACGGCGAGGTGAACCTGCGCGAGCGGACGCTCACGTACGTCCGCGCCGGGCACAATGAGCCCCTCGTCTACCGTCGCGCCTCGGACACGTTCGAGGAACTCGGCGAGGGCGGCATTGCCCTGGCGATGATGGACGACTTCGACTTCGAGGCCGCCGGGCCCGTCGTCCTCGAGAAGGGCGACATCCTGTTCATGTTCACCGACGGGATCGTGGAGGCGATGAACGCCGCCCGCGAACCGTTCGGACTCGGGCGGATCCACGAGATCCTCCGCGCGCACCGCGACCTGCCGGCGAAAGACCTGGTGGAGCGCGTGCGGGCCGCGGTCCGCCAACACACCGGCACCGACGTTCGTGAGGACGACCTCACGATCGTGGTGGCCAAGATCACGGGGTAGACATGGAGATCCTGAGCGCTTCCGAGGACGGCATCCGCTTCTTGGGCTTCGTCGGTGCCTTCGACACGCCCGAGGTCGAGCCCTTCAACGCCCACGTCGATTCCGCCATCGACGAGCAGCACTTCAAGGTGTGCATCAACGTCGGGCAGATGACATTCATCAACTCGACGGCACTCGGCTCGCTGATCCGTGCGCAGAAGAAGCTGAAGCAGTACGGAGGCGATCTTGCCGTCGCCGAACTGCAGGGCTTCGCCGTCCAGGTCTTCCGCACGCTCGGCATCGACCGGAAGGTGAAGTGCTTCGGCACGGAGACCGAGGCCGTGGAGTACCTGCGCTCGGTCGGTTCCGAGGGAATCGGCGTGGACGGTGAGATCCAGGTGGCCTTCTCGTTCAGCGACGCAGCGCAGTCGAACGTCGCCGGCGGCGATCCGCGCATGGCGAAGATGAAGAGCATCGGCGAGCAGGGCCTCTCCTTCCAGTGGGAGAACCTCGAGGGGCTCGACGCCGAGAAGATGTTCACCGCCGGGGCGCCGATCAAGGTGCGCTTCCAGCTCCCGCTCTATCACGAGAGCCACACTTTCCAGGCCGAGGGTTCGGTCGCGAACTCCGAAGTCACCGCGGGAAGCCGCGTGCTCGTGCAGGTCCGGTTCGCCGGGCTTCGCGACGTCGAGAAGCGGGCCATCCAGCAGTACGTGAAGGACATCCGCTACCTGAAGGGCGAGATCGGGTAGCCGATCGATCCGCGCCGACGACTCCGACGGGCTAGCCCGGATCATTCACGAAGCTCCGCGGGAGAACGGCGTGCAACGTAGGAACGGCTTGCGATGCACGCCGATCCGAGGCTCGCTCGCCCGACGACACACCGTCCTGGACGAGATCCGCGGAGCCGACCGCAAGGCGGGACCTGCAGCGTCGGCTTTGTCAAGCCACGCAAGGGTCCCAACGCAGCGGACGGCCCGCGGGCTCGTCCAGGCGCGGAGCTTCGTGAATGATCCGGGCTAGCAGCCTGTCGGAGTAGTCGGCCGATGCCGGATGCGTCGTGGCGAGCCGGCTGCAAGGCGCTCGGTCGGAGGCAAACTCCATGGACCGAGTTGCCTCCGACCGAGCAACGCAGCAGACGGCCGCCACGGCGCAGTGAGGGGTTGCAGGCTCGAAGTCACGCGACGCTGACCGGCGCGGGCGAATACTCCGACAGGCTGCTAGCGCTGGCGGCGCGCCGGGGGCGTCGGGACGACGCCGTCCACGCCTTCCACCCACACCGCGGCGCCGTCGAGGTTCTTGAGTACCTCTTCGACCTGCGCGCGGCGGGACTCGTTCCGGATCGTCCGCAGCGTCGAGCCCTCGGCCTGCGGGGCGTCGTCCGGGTTGGGCGCTTTGTCGTTCACGCCCGGTCCATCGAGCATCGTGACCTGAGGCGTCGGCATCGGGGCGCCGTCGGCGTCGAGAAGTACCTCGCGCACGCTTCCGGTGGGAGCGCCATCGGGCAGGCCGCCGGACGACGGAAGGGGAACGGGATCGGCGACGAGCATCCGAACGCCCCAGACTGCGGCGGCGAGTCCGACGACGACGGCCACGGTGTGGATGAGCCTCATGGAGTTTGCCTCGGGTCTCGGATGCGGTCCGGTGTCACTTGCGCGTTTCGAGGGCCGCGGATGGTGCTGTCGGCGATGACGTTGCGTCGTCGGCGTCGCCCGCGGCCAGCCGGAACGCACGGAGGACGTCGGCGGTGAACGGATTCCCCTCGCGCGCCTCGCTTCCGCGGAACGACTGGAGCCACACCATGGAGCCCGTTCCGTCGGCCAGCGAGAATCCGACCTCGCCTTCGCCGGCGCGCGCCTCCGCGCGCACGGGCTGCCACGTCCAAGGCCGGTTGCGGAGGATTGCGCGCTTCAACTCGACGACGCGATCCGTGTCGAGTGGGAGGAGCGCCGTTTCCTGCGCGTCCCGGTCCTTCCAGCGCGTCACGAACACGCGACCCTCGGCATCGAACGAGTAGCACACCGATCCGATCCCTCCGCTCCGCATCACGGAGACCGAGAACGTGGTGCCATCGCGTGTGCCGCCGCCGATGGCGCGGAACACACGCGATGCGTCCGACGGGCCGAGTGCGGTGCGCTCGCGAGCGTCGTCCTCGGCCATGGCGATGGCCGCGGCGACCGCAGGCGTCTGCGGCGCCCGGCGGAGCACCGGCAGGACTTCGGCGCCGAGGTGGCGGAGCATCAGGAGTGCCTTGCGCGCACGGATCTGCGCGCTCGGGCCCGGCGATGCCATGCGCGACGCCACGATCGCCAGCGCGCCGACCGCGGGCTCTCCGAGAGAGCGCACGTGATCGAGCACCGCGTCGTCCTCGGGCGAGCCGGGAGCCCAGAGGAAGATGCGGCTCGCGAGCGAATTGAGCAACTCGCCGTCGCCGCCGAGGTCCTCGAACCAGGCGGGCACCGACGAAACGACGCGCAGCTCGTCCGACGTCGCGACCTGCGCCGGGTCACCGTTCCACGCCCGAACGGCCGCCGGGATGACGCCGGTCGCGCCGCGGTACGCCATGCGGAACTGGAAGGGCCCTTCGCCGAAGCCGAGAGCGCTGTCGAGCAGCGGGCGCAGATCGACGAACGCGTCGATCCCGTCGCCCGGCCGCATCTCGATCAGCTGGGTGGTGTCGAGGGGCTTCATCGGGCCGGACGGGAAGGTCGCGCAGTAGTTGATGTTCTGGTGGCGGTAGAGCATCTCAACCCGCCGCCCCAGATCGAGCTGGGGATCGCAGACGACGACAGCCGTGCGGCCCACGTTCTCCAAGCGGATGCGCGCGCGGACCGGCTCGCCGTCGCGGGGCTCCCGATCGAGGACCTGCACGCGGAGCGCAAGGCCGGTATTGGGGACGGCCTTCTTCTTCATCGGCTCCGGGGCGGCGGCGGGCGCCGCGGTCGAAGCCGTGCCCGAACCGCTGGACTGAGCGCCGGGGGCGGAGCCGCCAGCGCCGGCACTGCCGCCGGCGGGGCCGAACTCGTCGTGATGCTGCGCCGCCGAGGGAGGAGGATCGACGTTCACGTCGTTCGCGTTCTCGATGCCCTGCTCCTCGCGCCACCACCCGCCCATGTACGGGACGGCGAGGCCGACGACGAGGAGGAGCGTTCCGATGATCACGGCGGCGTGACGGTTGGAGATCTGCATTCGGTCCTCTGGACGATGGTCGAGCGACGTGGGGACAGCATGTCGGAGAGCGCGGCGTGTGCGGGCGCGGTCCTCCGCATGTGTCATCGGCAGTGCGACGTTCACTTCTTGAAGCGGGGCGTCGCACGGCGTTCCTATCAATCTGAGAATCGACCCGATCAATTCGATTGAACGCGTTCCTCGGAATGAGGGAGCGGATTGACGTGAACGCGCGGCCTTGACACGGGCGATATGTTGCATCGGATGGTCGTCCATTCCAGGCACGAGTGTGCATGGACAGGAGCGATCTCCAGGAGATGTCTGCGATGAACGACCGGAAGAACCGAACCGGGGCGAAACGCCGCCGCCGCGGCAGCGCTCTCCCCGCGATCCTCGCGCTCTCGCTCGGCGTCGGCGCCCTCGCCGCGGGGTTCGTCGCACAGGACCAGCGCGAGCATCAGCGCGAGACCTGGGAGCGTCAGCGCACGCAGTCATACCTCGACGCGTGGGGTCAGATGGAAACGGTTGCCGACATCGTGAACGGCTCTGCCTACGACTCCGCGACCGGCGAGAACATCGCGCTCCGTCAGGCCGCCGCGCGAGCCGACACCTGCTTTGTGGACCACGACGGCTATCTCACGAACGTCACGTGTGCGGTGGACGGCACCGCGGGGCCCACGGGGTTCTACCGGCTCGTCTCGACTGCGAACGTGGGGCCCGCTCGGTGCAGGATCACGGCACTCGTGCGCTCGCGCCAGTCGTTCGCCGACTTCGACTACTTCGTGAACTCGCACTCCCTCGGCATCTCCGGCGGCGCGGACGCATCGGCGCGGCACATCGACGCTCCGGACGGCGAGATCCACTCGAACAAGTCGCTGATCTTCTACTTCCCGGACCGCCACTTCGTGAAGCCGGTCACGGCGGTGAGCGGCTTCGGATTCCAGTTCGTGTCGGGCGCGATCGGAGTCGGCGACAGTGCGGGACGCGCCCAGAACAACTGGTTCTGGGGTCCGTCGAACAACGCTGCCAATCCGATCACCGGGCTCACGGACATCGACCTGACGACGTTCGGGGCCAGATCCGACAACCTGCTCAACCTGGACGGCGCGTGGGACTACGCGA
This sequence comes from Planctomycetota bacterium, assembly GCA_021414065.1. Lineage (GTDB taxonomy): Bacteria > Planctomycetota > JAJSAM01 > JAJSAM01 > JAJVHW01 > JAIOPE01. The sequence goes on along the minus strand of JAIOPE010000153.1, from coordinate 15,255 downwards.
AGGTCAAGCTGAAGGGCACGGTTGCGCGCGTCGAGCACTGGCAGGTCGGACACAACGAGATGCAGGACGTCACGACGCAGGTCGAGCAGTTCGTGACCGTCACGCAACAGCAGGAAGTGCTCCAGGCCACGAACACGACGGCGACCACGACCGTTCCGGTCTACACGAATCAGACGGTCCAGGTGTTCGGACCGGTGGCACACCAGCGCCTCCTGACGGCGGCGTGGGACGAGACGCTGACCGGCACCCGGCAGGTTCAGACGCAGGTCTGGGTCGCGGGTGGCGGCGGCGGCGCCACAGGTGGCGGCGGTGGTACCGGCACGATCGGCTACTGGCAGACGGTGACCTCCACCGAGACCTACACGTACGTGGTCAACCACCCGGCGGTCTACGAGACGTACTACGTGAACGAGTACTACAACACGACGCAGCAGGTCCAGACGGGTACGAGGCAGGTCACCACGACGACCACGACGTACTCGTCCTACAATCCGAAGCGGTACACGAACGTCCAGGTGCAGCAGAGCACCGGGTTCGTCGCGGTGACCACGCAGCAGAACGTGTGGGTTCCGGATCACAAGGTCACGACCTACGACGTCGGAACGAACGGCACGATCTACGTGACGGGGACCGTTGAGTTCTCGACGATGTCAACCGGTTCGGACGGCTTCGGCGTGCAGACGCTCGACGGCAACCTGACGATCGCCAGCAATTCGGACGTGCGCATCCGCGAGACGATCCAGTACGCGAAGCGCGACGCCGGAAACGTGTGGCGGACTGCGTACCTGAACGGTGCGGACAAGACGCAGGAGTTCATCCCGAACCCGGCGTACACCGGGAACAGCGTGCTCGGGATCATCGCTCGCAACGACATCGAGATCCGGTCCGACGTTCCCGATCAGGCGGAGATCGACGGCACGCTCATGGCCCGCGACGGCGAGTTCCGAGTGCGCGGCGTGGATGTCGCGAACAACTCGTCCGGCGACGCGAACGTGACCGCCGTGAGCAACGGGTTCGTGAAACAGTCGCTCCGGCGCCTCGGCGGGGTCATCTCGAACCAGCGTCCGATCACCACGTTCGTGGACTCCTCCAACGCGGTCACGCGCGGGTTCGTGTTCACGAAGTCGATCTACGACACACGTCAGCGGACCAATCCGCCGCGCGGGTTCCCCACGCTCAACCGCCCGAGGATCATGGCCACCCTGATCCGGGAGATCAACTAGACATGACTTTCCGCACGACTTCGATCCGCCGCCGGCGGGGCACGAGCCTCGTCGAGACCACGATCGCGTCGGCGATCTTGGTCGTGGTACTCGGCGCCGCGTTCCCTGTGATGAAGTCGGTGAGCGACGCCGGCGACCAGGGGCGCACGCGGTCGTGGACGCAGGCCGACAACCGGCAGGCGTTGAACCGCATCGCCCGCGACGTGATGAACGGCAGTCTCACGACTACCGACACCTCGGGCAATCTGCGGTTCGAGATCACTGTGGGGCTCGAGCGGTCCACGCTGACGGGCGACACCGGTTGCGTGAACGGGTCGCGCACACTCCTCACCTCGTCGCAGATCGGCGGCACGAAGGTCGGCATCGGCGACGCGGCGAACTACTACAAGACGACCACGGCTGGCGCGCTGGGCAGCGGAACGCGCGGCGGCACGCGCATCGGACGCACCCGCTCCGCAGGATTCGCGGACGAGATCAGCACCGGTGCGCTCCGGCCCCGTGAGCTTCAGTTCGGCTCCGACTCGGTCCTGCGGTTCCAGAAGATCCTCGACTACGCGTTCGATGCGTCCGGCGAACCGGTCATCAACTGGGGCAACTGGGTCGAGTACCGGGTTCAGGGACGGAACCTCGTCCGGATCGAGAACGGCGTCACACGGGTGATCTCGTCGAACACCTCCGGCTTCCGCGTCGAGGCGACTCCCGCCAACACGCTCATGATCACGCTCGTCAGCGAGCGGCGTTCGGCGGACGGCAAGGACATCGCCCGCCAAGCGAACCAGGTCGAAGTCCTTCCGAAGAACTGAGAGACCAGGATGACCATGAAACTCCTCCGCAGACGCTCGTCCGGCACGTCGCTCGTGGATGTCGTGATCAGCATGGGCGTGCTCGTCGTCACGGCGGGCGGCCTTGCTGTGTCCGTGCTCTCCACGCAGAAGTCGTCCGGGCAGATGGCCCAGCGCGACATGGTTCGGACGCAGGCACTCCGGTACGTCGAGCGTCTGCTCGGCGTTCCCTACGGCGTCGATGCGGCCGTGACCGCCACCGCGGCGGAGGCTGCCGACTTCTTCGATGACGACGCGTCGATGCCAGCCGGCATCTCGTTGATGGCGCTGCGCACCCCGATGAACGGCGCCGGTTGGCGTTTCGGCGTGTCCGGCTTCGAGGCGAAGGGCGTGTGGGAGGTCGAGATCAACGGCGACCTCGACGGAAACGGCACGCTCAACGGCATCCGCGGCACGCTCACTCCGACCACAGGCGGCACCACCGCGGCCGGTGACGGGGCATCGACCGTGACGATGCTCAGCGAAGGTCGCACGACGCTCACGCGCATCGAGGTCTTCTTCAACGGAGTGAGCGTGGCGAAGACGCTCCGCTCCGCGCCGGTGCAGGGCACTTAGTGGCCGTCCGGGAATAGCTGACACACTTGGTCACGCGGCTTGCGGTCGTGGTCTCGCGAACGCGCACTGCATGAGAGTGCAAGCCGCGCGCCGGCTTCGCCGCTGCTACTCCGGCGGCCTGCTGCTGCGTTGGGCTCGGCATGCAAGTCGCTCCGTGGAGTTTGCCCGCCTCGCCCGCCTTGCAGCCGGCTCGCCGGAGCGCAGCCAAGTGTGCCACTTATCCCCGGACGGCCACTTAGCCGGCGTTCGATCACCCACCCGACCGCGGCGCCGCGACGAGCGGCGCCGCACCAGGACCCCGGAGGCCGCACGGCCTCCGGGGTCACTCGCGTGTTCGGCCGGAGGTTCACGTTTCCGAGCACGTGCCGCGTGCGAGTCGGACGGCGCCGCGCTACCATTCGCGCCCCCGAGCCGACGGACGGATCGTCTCCTCCCGGATCGGGCACTCGGAGGATCGCCATGCGCTGGACACCGTTGATCGTCGCCGCTCTCCTCGCCGCCGCAGGGTGCGGCCCAAAGGACGCTCCCGCAGGCGGGGCCGGCGATGCCGGTACCGTGAAGATCGGCGTCGCCGGTCCCGTGACGGGCGGCCAGGCGAAGAACGGCGAGGATCTCGTGGACGGCACCACGATGGCGATGGAGGAGTGGAACGCGAAGGGCGGTGTCCTCGGGCGGAAGATCGAGATCGTCGTGCGCGACGACATGGCCGACCCGAAGCTCGCGCCGGTTGCCGCCGGGCAGCTCGTCGATCAGAAAGTCGTCGGCGTCGTGGGGCACTTCAACTCGGGCAGCACGATCCCGGCATCGGAGATCTACAACAACGCAGGAATCGTCTCGATCACCCCGGCGTCCACCAACGAGTTCGTCACGGATCGCAAGCTGCCGCTCGTCTTCCGGGTCTGCGGCCGCGACGACCAGCAGAGCCCGGCCGCGGCGAACTACATCGCCGACGTGATGAAGGCCAAGCGCGTGGCGATCTTCAACGACAAGACCGCGTACGGGAAGGGCCTCGCTGACGGCGTCGAACGGAACCTGAAGGGGCGCGTCGAGGTCGTGCTGAGCGAGGGATTCGACAAGGCGGAGCGGAACTTCCGTCCGTACCTCTCGAAGCTGAAGGACGCAAACGTGGACGTCTGGTTCTTCGGCGGCATCTTCGAACAGGCGGCGCCGCTGCTGCTCCAGGCGCGTCAGGTCGGCATCACGGCGCCGATGATGAGCGGCGACGGCGTCCACGGCTACCAGAAGGACTTCATCGACAAGGTCGGCGCCGGCGCCGAAGGCACGCTCACCACGTTCCTCAACACCGAGGGCGCGCCCGGATACGCCGCGTTCGTCGCGCGCTACAGGGCCCGGTTCGAGGGCAAGGAGCCGGGGCCCTACGCCATGTACAGCTACTCTGCGGCGTCGATCCTCCTCGCGGGCATCGAACAGGCGAAGTCCACCGACGGCGTCAAGCTGGGTGCGGCGATCCACGCCGGAACCTACGACCTGCCGATGGGCAAGGTGACGTTCGACGCGAAGGGCGACGTGAACTCGGGTGGCTACGTCGTCTGGGTCGTCAAGGGCGGCCGACACACGGTCGTCGGCAAGTAGCGGCCGTTCGACGTGCTCCAGAACCTCTGGAACGGACTCGTCCAGGGCGGCATCTACGCCATCGTGGCCCTCGGGTACACGATGGTCTACGGCATCCTGCTCCTCATCAACTTCGCGCACGGTGAAGTGCTGATGATCGGCGCGTACACCGGTGTGGCGACGCTTGCCGGATGTGCGGGCACCGGGGCGATGGAGGCTGTCGGGTTCATGCCCTGTCTCGCCATGGCGATCATCGGCGCGACGTGCGTCAGCGCCGCGTACGGCTTCGCGATCGAGCGGGCGGTCTACCGTCCGCTCCGCGGCGCGCCGTCGCTCTCGCCGCTCATCGGCGCGATCGGCGTGTCGATGGTGCTGCAGAACTACGTGATGCGCACGCAGGGCGCGTCGCCCATCTACGCGCCGATGTCGCATCCCGCATACGTGGCGTCGCTCGGGGCGTCGAACTGGGACATCGGGCCCGTGAGCATCGCGCCGCTCGACCTCGTCGTGCTCGTGGTCTGCGTTGCGCTGATGGCCGGGCTCTGGATGTTCGTCCAGCGCACGCGCACCGGCACTGCGATGCGGGCCACCAGCCAGGACCGCGTGATGGCGGGACTCGTGGGCATCGACGTGAACCGCGTCATCTCGGTGACGTTCGTGATCGGGTCCGCTCTCGCGGCCGTCGCCGGAGTGCTGCTGGCGCTCTTCAACACCCAGGCGAAGTACGACATGGGGTTCACGTCGGGAATGAAGGCGTTCACCGCGGCGGTGCTCGGCGGGATCGGCAACGTGCCCGGAGCCATGCTCGGCGGCGTGCTCCTCGGCGTCGCGGAGGCGGTGGGCATCCAACTGCTCGGCGCCGAGTACAAGGAGGTCTACTCCTTCGTGATCCTCCTCGCCGTGCTGATCGTCCGGCCGAAGGGCATCCTCGGCGAGCGCGTGGCAGAGAAGGTCTGATGCGCGACCGCATCGTGCGACTGCTCGTCGCGACGCTGGCAGCGTTCCTGCTCGCGTTGCCCGTGGCGTCGTTGCGCGGCAACTCGAGCACCGGGTTCACGATCGTCTGGACGCCTGCGTTCGTCACAGCGGCGATGGTTCTCGTGGGCGGGGCGATCCTCTTTGCGGCCGTCGAGGCGCAGCGACGGGGGACCGCCTTCTGGGATGCGCGCGCCGCGACCGACTCCGCTGTCGGCCGCCGTCGGCCCTGCGCCGCGCAGGCGTGGACGCTCGGTGTTCTCGTCGCGACGGTGGCGGCGCTTCCGCTCCTCGGACTTCCCGGCGCGTGGACGAAACTCCTCCTTGAGACGATGGTCTTCGCGACGATCGCCGTCGGGCTCCAGATCACGATCGGCATGGCCGGGTTGCTCGTGCTCGGGCACGCCGCGTTCTGGGCCGTCGGTGCGTACACGTTCGGCCTGCTGACGGTCCACCAAGGTTGGAACTTCTGGATCGCGTTCCCCGCGGCGGGCGTTGCCGCTGCGCTCACCGGGCTGGTCATCGGTCTGCCCGCGCTCCGTCTGCGGGGGGACTATCTGGCCGTCGTGACGCTCGGATTCGGCGAGGCCGTGCGGTGGGTCATCAAGAACGAGCAGGACGTCACGGGCGGCGATGCGAACCTGCCGGGGAACATCGTCCCGGGGAGCTTCCGCAAGCCGATGGGCGCGCTCGGCGAGTGGCTCTGGCAGCCCGCCGCGGTGGACGGTCGCACGTTCGAGCCGGGTACCGTGCAGGCTCTCATCGATCGCGAGTGCTACTGGTTCGCGCTGGTTCTGCTCGTCGTCTGCGTGGCGTGCGTCCACCTGCTCGCGAAGTCGCGCGTCGGCCGTGCGCTGTTCGCTCTCCGCGAGGACGAAACCGCGGCCAAGTGCATGGGCATCGACACGACGCGCGTGAAGCTCGTCGCGTTCATGGCGTCGGCGCTCTGGGCCGGCCTCGCCGGCGTCGTGCCGGCGGTCCACCGCGGGTCGATCAACCCGGAGATGTTCGACTTCAACACCAGCGTGCTCTTCGTGGCGATGGTCGTGCTCGGCGGTCTCGGGTCGATCACCGGGTCGATCGTCGGCGCCGCGTTGCTCTGGATGCTGCCCGCGCTGCTCGCGAACTGGTTCCCCGAGGTGCAGGAGTACCGCTACCTGTTCTTCGGCGCGCTCATGGCCGCGATGATGGTCGTGCGCCCAGAAGGCCTCTTCGGCGGCGCGCGTCGGAAGGGGGCGGCGTGACGCCACTTCTCGAGTGTCGGTCGGTCACGAAGCGATTCGGCGGGCTGGCTGCCGTCGATGACGTCTCGTGCGTCGTCGAAGAGGGCAGCGTCACGGCCGTGATCGGTCCCAATGGCGCAGGGAAGACCACGTTCTTCAACTGCGTGAGTTCGATCTACCCGGCCACGTCGGGCGAGGTCCGCTTCGAAGGAGTGGACGTGACGAGGCTCGCGCCGCACGTCGTCACGCGTCTCGGAATCGCACGCACGTTCCAGAACATCCGCCTCTTCCGCGGCATGTCGGCGCTCGAGAACGTGATCACCGCGCGACACTGCCGAACGAAGGCCGGCGTAGTTGCGAGTCTGCTCCGTCTGCCGTCGCAGCGGCGCGAGGAGGCCGAGTCGGAGGCGATCGCGCGGGAGTTGCTCGCGTTCGTCGGCGTCGCGAAGTGGGCCGACAGCGCGGCCGGCAGCCTTCCGTACGGCGACCAGCGGCGGCTCGAGATTGCGCGCGCGCTCGCCACGGAGCCGAGCCTCCTCCTTCTCGACGAGCCCGCTGCCGGGATGAACCCTCGCGAGAGTCAGGATCTGGTCGAGCTCATTCGTCGGATCTCGAAGCGCGGGCTGACGGTGCTGCTCATCGAACACCACATGAAGGTGGTCATGGGGATCAGCACGCACATCGTGGTGCTCGACCACGGTGTGAAGATCGCCGACGGCACGCCCGAGGCCGTGCGGAACGACTCGAAGGTGATCGAGGCGTACCTGGGAAAGGAAGACGTCACGTGAGCGCGGCGCCGATCCTGGAACTGCGCGACGTCTGCGCAGCCTACGGCCCGATCCAGGCGCTCCGCGGCGTCTCGATCCGTGTGGCTCCGGGGGAGATCGTGGCGCTCATCGGCTGCAACGGCGCCGGCAAGACGACCACGCTGATGACGGTGTCGCAGGTCGTTCGCGCCACGGCCGGCGACGTGACCTTCGACGGTTGCTCGATTCTCGGAGTGCCGACGGCGGATGTTGTCGCGCGCGGCCTGTGCCACGTGCCTGAAGGGCGACGCATCTTTGCGCGGCTTTCCGTGCGCGAGAACCTCGCGATGGGGGCCTTCCTCGTGCGGGACAAGGCGCTGATCCAGCGCCGCATGGACGATGCGTTCCAACTGTTCCCGATCCTCGGCGAGCGCGCCGGTCAACTCGGTGGGACGCTCTCCGGCGGCGAGCAGCAGATGCTTGCGATCGCGCGGGCCCTCATGCTCGAGCCGAAAATGCTCCTCCTCGACGAGCCGAGTCTCGGGCTGGCGCCGCTCATCGTCCGCCGCATCTTCGATGTGATCCGGTCGCTCCGCGAGCGGGGGATCGCCGTGCTCCTCGTCGAGCAGAACGCGCAAATGGCGCTGCGAGCGGCCGACCGGGCCTACGTGCTCGAAACCGGGGCGATCACGCACGAGGGGCCCGCTCTCACGCTGCTGGACGATCCCGCGATCCGCGAGGCCTATCTCGGAGCGTGACCGGGCTCAGTTCTCGAGGCGGAACCGGACGTCCTTCTCGACGCTGCTCCGCACCGGAGAGCCGTCCGCGAGCGCTGCGTCGAACCGCCACGACCTCGCGGCCTCGACGGCTGCCTCGTCCAGCGGCGCGCGCCCGCTCGACCGCAGCACAGTCACGTCGAGGACGCTCCCATCGGCGCCGATGTCGATGCGGAGGTGGACCACGCCCTCCCATCCGCGGCGCTGTGCGGTCTCCGGATAGCGCGGCGGCGCGGGTGTCGCTGCGAATCGCGCAGGCTGTGTCGGGCCGATCGGCGGCGTGCTGATCGGGGATGGCGGAGGAGCAACGACGGCCGCACCCCCGGGTTGCTGGGACGACACAAGCGCCGCTCCCGAGTTCACGCGCGGCGCGCCACGGCGCCGGAGTCCCTGGGGCCCGCCGCCGATTCCGATGGTGGGTCGTCCGTCGGCGAGCAGTTCGCGCGGGTCGCGGAATTCAGGATCGTCTGCCAGGTCCGACGCGAGGGGGACATCCACCTGCTCGGGCGGCTGTGCCTCTTCGGCAGCCGGAACCTCGGGGAACGCGATCGGGGGCTCGGGCAGCGTTGCGTCGAGCTGCGGTACAGCGTCGGGCGGAGCCCACTCGACCACGGCGGGTGCCGAGGTGACGGTCCGTGCGCCGCCGAAGGCTGCGGCGAACGCCGCGAACATGCACGCGTGGAGCGCCGCAGACGCGATCAGCCAGGAGCTGCGGCGCGGTCCGCCGCGGGCAGCCACAGGCGATTCGTCGGCGACCGCTGGTGCGGCCGTCGCAGATCCGGGGCAGGCTGAGGAAGTCGAGTCAGACACCGCAAAGGAGCCGCACGTGCTCGCGGCCCTTCGCCGACAAACGGACGAGACCCGTTTGGGTTCCCGCTTCGAGCAGTTTGCTGCGGCTGATGTGCTTCAGGAAGACGGGGCGCACCTTCACGTCGGGCGGCCCGCCGTGGGCTGCGAAGTGGGCCTCCACTTCCTTTTCGTGGACCTCGCGCTCGCCCTTCCCGATGAACCAGACCGCCGCGATGACGGCGTCCTTCTCCGCTCCGCGCGAGTCCACCGCGCCGAGGCGCCCGTAGAGCTCGGTCGGGTCCATCGACGGCGCGACGCGGGCCTCGGGCGCCGGGCCGCCTCGACGCCGCCACGGCGGGCGCTGATCGGAGTCGTCGTGGGGCTGCTGCTCGCGCGCGCGGTCGAAGCGGTTCCCGCGCGGGGCCTTGCCGGGACGCTCCGAGCCATCGGCGCGCTCGGGGCGCGGTTCGCGTGGCGGAAAATACGTGCGGACGCCGGGCGCAGTCGCCACCGCGGGGCTCGGTGATCCGCGCCCGGCGACCGGAGTCGGCGGTGCGGAGTGGTACGTCGTCGGCGCGACGGGGGACGGTGCCGATGCGACGGTGCGCACGACCGGCTCGCCGTGGAACGCCGTGCTCGCGGCTGCAGCACCCGCCGGCTCAGTGGCGACGACGGGGTCCGGGACCGCCGCAGGCCCGCCGAGGAACGGCCGCAGGAGGTCGTTCCAGAACGAAGGTGAGCCTTCGAAATCGAGGCGGTAGTTCGACGTGTTGATTCGGGCGCGCATAGGGCTCCGGGGCTCGGCGGGCGGGTCGCGGGTCGCGGCAGCGCAGGCGATTCAGGTCCGCAACGCGAGGATCGCCCCTCGGGCGCTCCGCCGGGGAGAGGATTCGAGTCCCGCCGCGGTCGTATCCGGACCATCGCGCCCAGAGCGGGAGACTCGGCTCGCTTTCGCCGTCCGGGCGGAGCCTCCGCATTGCGTCTCAGCAGGAGATGCGGACGGACTGTGGGGAAGAGCCGATGTCATCGCCCCCGTGGTGGAGATCCCCGACGAGGCGGAGACGCGTTTCGAAGGAACCAGGCGACGGGCGTGCGACGCGGCCGGGGCCCGTCCAGCCGAGCGCGCGGACCGTCGCGTGCCGGTTCACGCAAAAGCGGGGGGCTGTCCGATGCATAGGTGAGGGACAAGGACCGCTCGAAGGAGCGGCCCCGTCCCCCGACCCTTTCGGTCGGTATCTGGAGGACCACCATGCGCTTCGGCACTCTCGCTCTCCTTGCGGCTCTCGTGGCTGCTCCTGCCCTTCCGGGCTGCGCGTCCTGCCGCGACGGCGACATCGGCAGCAAGAACTGCATCGCGAACGGCGGCGGCCTCGGCAGCGGCTACAAAGCCCCGCTGGCCGTGCTCGAGAACGCGATCTGGCTCCCCTACAAGTTCATCGCCACTCCCCTCACGGGCCTCGTGCAGGGCGGCGTCGGCTGGTACGAAGAGACCGGCGAGCCGGTCTCGGCCACGCTCACGCTTCCCGTCGGCATGGCGATGGGTCTCCTCGTGGGGACCGGCAACGCGTTCGGCCAGGCACCCAAGTTGATCGAGCGCGATGACAGCCTCTTCGAGGCGTTCCTCGCTCCGTTCATCACGGACCAGGAGATCTACAAGTACACGACGCCGCCGCACGGCCGCCCGCTCTACGCGGACCACGCGCCGGTGCCGCAGCTCATGCGCGACGGCGTCGAGGGTGCGCTCGTCGCCCCCTACGGCTACGCCGAGACGTACAACGAGCGCCTCCGCAACCGCGGGGAGTAGTTCACGCCACGACGATCGACGCATCCACTTCGTCGCGCCATGCGACGAGACCGCCGCCGAGGTTCCTCACGCGAGTGAGGCCCTCGGCGGTGAGCATTTCCAGGGCACGCCGGCCGCGCGGTCCGACGCGGCAGTAGACGACGACGGCCCGGTCGCGCGGCAACTCGCCGGCGCGGAGCGAGACGTCGCCCAACGGCATGTTCACAGCCCCGGCGAGGGCTCCCGCACCGTGCTCCCACGGCTCCCGCACGTCGATGAGGACCGGCGGCGTATCGGATGCGATCTCCGCAGCGAGGTCCGTCGGCGACACCTCGGCGGTACCGGCCACCCCCGTCGAGTCGAGACAGACCTCGACCGTGCACTCGACCGCGCGCGTGATCGTCGGGTGGTCTCCGCACACTGCGCACGCCGGGTCGCGGCGGAGACGCACCTCGCGGAAGCCGGCGCGGAGCGCGTCCACGAGGAGAAGGCGCCCCTGGAGCGACTCGCCGATGCCGAGCAGCACCTTCAGCGCTTCGGCCGCCTGGATCGACCCCACGAGGCCCGGAAGCACGCCGAGCACGCCCGCCTGAGCGCAGTTGGGCACGAGTCCCGGGGGCGGCGGATCCGGGAAGAGACAGCGGTAGCACGGTCCCGGCGCTCGGAAGAGCGACGCCTGCCCTTCGAAGCGGAAGATGCTGCCGTACACGTTCGGTTTGCCGCCGAGGACACACGCGTCGTTGACGAGGTACCGCGTGGTGAAGTTGTCGGAGCCGTCGATCACGACGTCGTGAGAACGGACGAGCGACTCCACGTTGGCGGACGACAGCCGGTCGTTCAGCGGAACGATCTCGACGTGCGGGTTCAGGTCGCCGAGTCGCGCCGCCGCGGCCACGACCTTGGGGCGCCCGATGTCCGCCTCGCCGAACAATACCTGACGCTGCAGATTGCTCGCATCGACGACGTCGAAGTCAACGAGCGTGATCCGACCGACGCCGGCTGCGGCGAGGTAGAGCGCGACGGGGGAGCCGAGCCCGCCGGCGCCGACGACGAGCGCCGACGACCGCTTCAGGCGGAGTTGCCCCTCCTGGCCGACTTCCGGGAGCGTCAGGTGGCGGCCGTAGCGTCGGTACTCGCGGGGCGTCAGGGCATCCGTGTCCGGCATCGGGTCGTATACTCGCCGCGATGACGCTTCCACGCCTCGCAGGTTCCAGTGGTGTTCGGTCCCACGCAGCCATGCATGCCTCGCAACCGCCTCTGCTGCGGGCCATCGGCGGGTGGACCAGAGCGCTCGGTCTCGCGTCGCTCGTCGCGTTGCTCGCCGCGTGCAGCGACGGCCCGGCCACGCCCGAGGAACTCTTCGAGGAAGGGTGCCGCGTCACGATCGAAGGGCGCCACGGGGCGTTCTGGGAGCTCATGACGCGCGACCAGCAGCAGCGAGTCACCGGCGAGTGGGCGGGGATGCGCGAGACGCTCCGGAGGAACCCCGGCGCGCGGAAGATGGTGGACCGATTCCAGGTCACCTACGAAGAGTTCCTCACGCTCCCGGACCGCGAGCTCTGGGCCCGCGCGCACAAGGGCACGGAGCCCGTGCTCATCGGCGCGAAGATCATCGACAAGATGACCGACCCAGTGAACGGTCAGGACGTCGGACTCACGTTCGAGACGACCGCGGGGCAGCAGTTCCGGTGGATCATGCGGCAGGAGCCGGGCCGCGGATGGCGCCTTCAGTTCCAGACCCCGGTGAAGCTCGAGGATAAGTGATGGGGCGGAATCGCATCTGCGCGCTTGCGTTGGCGGCAGTCGGGGCGCTCGCGCTGCTCGCGGGCTGCGACAACGGACGCAGCACGCCCGAGGCGACGTGGATCGCAGTGCAGCGCGCCATCGAGACCGGCGACTCGAAGCAGTTGGTCGCCATCCACGACGCCGACACGCTCGAGCACCGCCGCCAGGTGATGCGCCAGTTCCGTGCACTGCTCCTGCGCGGCGACCCCCCCGAACGCGCACTCGGAGGCACGGACCTGACTCCGGCCGAAGTGACGGGCGGAACGCTCGACGACGCGGTGGGGTCCCTGTTCGCCAAGCACTCGCCGCTCGTTCGAGACGCCGCGTGGTACCTCGGCGCCGCGCTGAAAGGCGTCGATCACGACGGCTCGGATGGCGCCAAGCTGCGTCTTCTTGGAAGCGACGGGAAGGAGCTTGCGCTGTGGCTCGTGCGCGAGCCCGGCGGATGGGCGGTCGATCACCGCAGGACGTGGGCCGGGAAGTAGCCCCGCGAGCGCAGTTGCTCCGCAGATCGTGCCCCGCGCTCGGATACCGCTGCGACCGCAGGCGTCGATGCGTCTGCTCGGATCGAGGCTGGCCCGGATCGCGACGGGCCCAGGAATCGAGACGGGCCCGGGATCGCTCCCGGGCCCGTCCGTAGTTCTGTCGGTGACTACTTGCGGGCGGCGGCCTGCGCGGCGCGCTTCTCCTTGATGTCCTTCACGATCGCGTCCTGGAGGCTCCGCGGGACGGCCTGGTACTCCGCCGGCTCCATCGAGAACGTGCCACGGCCCTGCGTGATCGAGCGCAGCGTCGTTGAGTACTGGAACATTTCGGCGATCGGAACCTTGCCGCGGATGACGCGGAGGTTCGGCGGCATGTTCGTGACGTCGTCGATGACGACGCGACGGCGCATGAGGTCGCCCGTGACGCCGCCCTGGTAGTCGTCGGGGCAGGTGACTTCGAGCTTCATCAGGGGCTCGAGGATCACGAAGCCGAGCTGCGCGAGGGCCTCTCGCACGACGATCTGGCCGGCGATGCGGAACGCCATCTCGCTCGAGTCCACGTCGTGGTACTTGCCGTCCACCAGCGAGCCCTTCAGGCCCACGATGGGGAGGCGGAGCTCCGTGCCGACATCGCAGATGTCGCGCATGCCCTCTTCGACGGCACCGATGTACTCGCGGGGGATCGCGCCGCCGACGATCTCGTCGATGAACTCGAATTCCATCGACGACGGGTTCGGCTCGAAGAGCACCTTCACGATGCCGTACTGGCCCGAACCACCGGACTGCTTGACGTGGCGACCTTCGATCTCGCCTCGCTTGGCGAGCGTCATGCGGTACGCCACGCGCGGCTTGCCCGTGATGACCTCGACCTTGAACTCGCGCGCCAGTCGGCTGGCGATGATCTCGAGGTGCAGCTCACCCATGCCCGCGATGATCGTCTCTTCGGTCTCCGGGTCGGTGTAGCGGCGGAACGTCGGGTCTTCCTTCGCCAAGCGGCTGAGCGCCTCGCCGAGCTTGTCGCGCTCGCCGCGGTTCTTCGGCTCGACCGACTGCGAGATGACCGTCTGCGGGAAGTTCATCGCCTCGAGCAGGATCGGGTGGTTCGGGTCGCAGAGCGTGTCGCCCGTGTACGAGAGCTTCAGGCCGACGACCGCGCAGATGTCGCCGGCTTTGACGCAATCGAGCGGCTCGCGCTGGTTCGCGTGCATGCGGAGGATGCGTCCGGCGCGTTCGTACTTGCTCTTGCCGGTGTTGAGGACCTCGTCGCCGCGGTTGAGCACGCCGGAGTAGACGCGGACGAACGTGAGGTCGCCGTTCGGGTCGTGGATGCTCTTGAACGCGAGGCCGCTGAACGGCGCGTTCTGGTCGTGGGGGCGGAACTCCTCGTCCGTCTTCTTGGGACCCTTCGTGCCCTTGATCGGCTCGAGGTCGAGGGGCGACGGGAGGTAGTCGCAGACCGCGTCGAGGAGGGGCTGGACACCGCGGTTCTTCAGCGCCGCTCCGCAGAGCACGGGGAACATGCTGCGCGTGACAGTGCCCTTGCGGATCGCGAGGCGGATCTCGTCGCGCGAGACGTGACCGCCCTCGAGGTAGGTCTCGAGCAGCGCGTCGGAGTACTCAGCCACCGACTCGATCATCGCGTTGCGGGCGACCTCGGTCTTCGCGAGGTACTCCTGGGGGATCGGGCCGCGCGACATGTCGCCCTCGTCGGTCCACTGCATGAAGTCCTGCTCGACGAGATCGATGATCCCGACGATCGACTGCCCGTTCATGATCGGAAGCTGGAGCGGGACGGCCTTCGCGCCGAGCCGCGTGAGGATCGAGTTGACGCACATCTCGAAGTCGGCGCCAGCGCGGTCGAGCTTGTTGATGAAGCACACGCGCGGGACGCGGTAGCGCTCGGCCTGACGCCACACCGTCTCGGACTGCGCCTCGACGCCGGCGACGCCGTCGAACACGGCGACTGCGCCGTCGAGCACGCGGAGACTGCGCTCCACCTCGGCCGTGAAGTCAACGTGTCCGGGGGTGTCGATCAGGATGAGCTTCTTGTCGCCCCAGACGCAGGACGTCGCAGCGCTCGTGATCGTGATGCCACGCTCGCGCTCCTCGTCCATGTAGTCCATCGTGGCGCCGCCCTCGTGGACTTCCTTCGTCTGGCGGATCTTGCCGGTGAAGTAGAGGATGCGCTCCGACACCGTGGTCTTGCCGGCGTCGATGTGGGCCATGATGCCGAAGTTCCGGCGGGCGGCCATCTCAGCGATCTGTGCGGCGTGCAGCTTGGGGTCCATGAGCGTCTCCGCGGGACTTCTCCCGCCCGTCGAGGGGTGAACCGTGGAGCTTCTCAGGTGGAGCCTGGAGCGTCCAGGAATGGGGGGCCGCGGGGGGTGTATCGCCCGCGACTCGGGCCTACCTCGTCGGGGACGTCGCTGCGAGCGCCAGGCTCTGGTCTCCTCGGTCCGGCCGTATCGTCCGCGACTCGGGCCTACCTCGTCGGGGACGTC
>JAIOPE010000152.1 GCA_021414065.1 Planctomycetota bacterium | reverse complement strand
CACCGTGCGCTGCGTGTCGAGAATCGAGACCCAGCCCATCCCGTGATGGCCGTTCCAGAGCGACTGGCTGTCGTAGTGGAGCCCGAGCGCGTGGTGCAGACTCGCGACACCCTTCGCGTGGCCGACGGAGAAGTCGTACTGGAGACTCCCCTCGACGAGCAGGACCCCGACCCCGTCGTAGGGCGAGAGTCCAGAGACCGCGCCGATCGTGCCGGCGCGGCCATTCGCGAAGGTCGCGTTGGCGCCGCCGCCGAAGGTCGAGCCGTTGAAGTGGGTCGGCGTCGAGTCGATGGAGTCGTTGACGCCGTCCCCGTCGGTGTCGGCGAGGGTCGGGGAGGTGCCGTAGATGAGGACCTCTGCGCCGTCGCTGATGCTATCGCCGTCGGTGTCGGCGTTCGCTGGGTTGCTGCTCCAGATCGACGTCTCATCCGCGTCTGTGATTCCGTCGGAATCCCCGTCGGTCGCAAACGCCGGGACCGCCGTCAGGCCGATCACCGCGGCGACGAGCGTGCAGGCGAACGACCGGAAGCTGTTCTTGGTGCTCATGGTGTTTCCCCCTCTCCCTACCGAGACGACGACGTCGGGAACAGGACGCTCTCAACCGCGAGGACCGAGTCCCGCATCGCCGTGTCGGCCGTCGTCTTCGCCTTCGCGTACCGCTCGACGGTGGACCAGGACGTGCCGTTGTCGGCCTCCATCCGCGCCCATCCCTGGAACGCGGCGACGCGCACCGCGTGACTGCGGGTCGTGTCCTCGAAGACCGCCTTCAGCTTCGTCGCGGCGCCGGAGTAGCCGGAGCGGCCGATCGTGTGGAGTGCGAGCGCGGCGGCCATCTCGTCCTTGCCGTCGGCGACCCCCTCGAGGGCCGCGCGACTCTCGGACGTGTCGAGGTCCTTCAACTGGTCGAGGAAGTCGCGCTGGTCCGTGGGGGAGCGCGTCGCCTTGCACTTGGCCTTCAACTCCGTCACCTTGCGGTCCGCGCCGGCCGCCTGGCCGACGACGAGCACCGTGAGCCCGAGGCCGATGACGAGGCCCACCACAAGCGGCACGCCGAGCACCGTGCGTCCCGCGCCCTCACGACTGCTTCCATTGCTGCTCATGGGCGCTCTCCTCTTCCGCTGTCGGTTCATCGCCGCGACGCGGGTGACCACGGCCTCACGGCAAGCGCCGGACGCCCCGTGCGGCACCATCGCGAGTGACTACAGGTGCAGTGAGACGAATGTCTCTGCGACCGATTTCGGAACACGTACCCGACGGCTCGACGCCTTGCCTCGACTCGATCCGGAATGGACCGGTCCTCCGCGTGTCTCTCCCTGTGGACGCAGCCGAGCGTGAGGCCCGCGCGCAATTGTCTCACGGATCTGAACGGCGTCAACGGGGTGGCGGTTCAAATCGTTCGAATGCACGCGAATGCTCGTCACCGCAACGACAATTGTATCGGCGCCGTGGCCACTTTCGCCGCGACACTCCTCACCCAAGTGCAATTCGCGCTGCGAGACGGCAACTGCAATCACGCATCACGGGGTGAGTGGCTCGAGTCACACGCCGATCATCCCGCGGAACCGATCGATCGTGAACCCCGCAAACGGACCGCAGCGGCGCCGCGCCTCGGCTCGCAGGAGACGACTGGAGTAGAGCAACTCTTGGCATCGCAGCGTGCCGTGGGAAGGACTGTGGGGGGCGCCGGGATCGGTGCAGCGGGCGTGCGGACCCGGGACGGCCGGATCGGCGAGCACCGCAGGGGTGTCCCGCAGGCTGGCGGAACTCATGGGATGGGAAGACGTTGCGGCTGAGTCGCGCTGGGCGCGGCGGTGACGAGAACTCGACGGATTTGTGCGGAATGTCGTGGCTGGTAGCTGGGCTGTCGGCTACCGGTCGAAGTCGATGAGGTTGAGTGCTCGACGGCTCGGCGGCCTCGCGGCCGCCTTCTGCCGTCTCCGCGCCCGACTTGATGGCCGCTCGCGCCTTCCGGCGCTCTGCTTTTCTGCGCGGCAGCCTGCCGGCTACCGCTCGAAGTCCATCAAGTTCTCCACATCCGCCCGCCACTCGTCTCCGAACGTCAACACGAGCAGCTCCTTGATCAGCGCGCTCTCGTCGTCCAGCATCACGGCCTTGCCGCGGCCGGCCTCGGCGGTGCGCTGGTAGGTCTCGAACACGGGGTAACGCGCGGCGTCGGACTCGTCGCGCTTCTTGCGGGCCTTGATGTCGAGCGAGCGGCGCTTGCTGTCGGTGTAGAGGGCGTGGAGGGCAGCCTCGGACTCCTTCGTGAACCAGCCCTTGATGAATGACATGAACTGAGCGTCCTGCTCGCGGTGGTGCGTGGCGTCGCCGGCATAGACGATCACCTTGTGCGAGTAACTCCGCCACTGGAGCTTCTCGGCGCAGTTCTTCACGGTGTCGTAGACCGCCTCGGGAAGGTCGCCGCCCTGGCCGGCGTCGGCGTACTGAAGGAAGCCCTGGAGCTTCCACGTGTCGAAGGTCAACGGCGTTCCGTAGAAGAGGTAGTTGTCGCCCTTGTCGCGGTAGGTGTAGACGGAGACGCGCACGCTCGGGAGGAGCTCGTTCAGCTCGCCGATGAGTTCGTCGATGCGCTCCTTCGCGGCGTTGAGCAGGCCGGACATCGAACCGGTCGAGTCGAAGAGCAGCGCGATGTCGAGGCCCTTCCACTTCAGGTCCTTCGCGGCGTCGGCGAGGGAGCCGGTGATGGCGGCCCGCGCTCGGGCGCCGCGCGGCGGCAGCTTCTTGGACCCGCTCCACCACTCTCGCCACCGTCGGATCGCAGCGTCGCGATCGATCTTCGGCCCCTCCGGGTCGAAGCCCATGCCGCTGCCCTCGGAGATTCGCAAGAGCAACGTGTTCGCGCGGCGGCGGGCGTCGGCGGTGTCAGACGCGAGGCCGTCGATGAGCGGGAGGACGGCAGCAGGCGGACGCGCGGCGTCGATGAACTCCTCCGCGGCGCGCGTCAGTTTCCGGTGCGTTCCGCGCAGATAGAACGCCACAGCCTTGCGCGCCGACGCGTCGTCGGCCGAGACGGCGGGCGTGTTGGGCGCGATCTTCGCCAGCGCTAGGCACGCGTTGGCCTGCACGCCGTGGTCCGGGTCGTCGAGACCGGCCGCGAGTTTGGCGTGGACGGCAGCGCCGTCCGGGTGATGGGCGAGCGCGGCGATCGCCGCCTCGCGCACTCCGTAGTCGGCGTCGTCGGACGCGCGCACGATGGCCTCGAGCACGCCCTCCTCGGTGGTCCGGTAGGCGAGTTGCCGCGCGGCGAGCACGCGGATCATGTACTTGTCGTCACGGACGGCCTGGAGGAGGGCCTTCGTGGCGGTCGCGTTCCTCACCTGCCCGAGAGCTCGCACAGCGCCGACGCGGACCTCGTCGGCCCGGTCGCCGAGCGCCTTCCGCAAGCCGTTCGACGACTCCTCGTCGCCGATACGACCGAGCGCCGTGACAACGTTGTAGCGAACGTCCATCTGACTGTCGGAGAGCGCACGGACCAGGCGGGGCACGACCTCGGGAGACTTCACGAAGCCCAGCCCGTAACTGCACGCGACGCGGACGTGGCCGTCCTTGTCGTTGATCCCGGTGAGGAGTTGCTGGTGGATCACGCCGGTGCGCCCGGCGCGGATGCCGAGCCCCACCGCGGCGCCCATCCGGAGGAAGTCCTTCTTCGCGAACGGCTCCGACGCGCCGAGCGCGAGGGTGAGGATGCGATCCGCGCGCTTGTCTTCGGTGCGCGAGAGTGCGATGCCGAGCAAGTACTGCGAATAGCGGTCGCCGTTGTCTTCGATCACGGGCGAATCCACGGTGGACGCCCGCTTCTCCTCGACGAGCGCGTTCGCCTCTGCGACGAGCGCGACGATCGTCGCTTCGTCGCCCAGCGCAGCGAGCGCGCCGCGGGCGGCGTAGCGGATGTCGAGGTCGGCGTCGGCGACGAACTTCGCTATGACGTCGGCCATCGCGGGCGTCGCGATGAGCGAGAGCCCGTGCAGCGCGGCGAGTCGTACGCCGACCTCGTCGTCGGCGAGCGCGGTGACGAACGTGCCCTGCGACGTCGGCGCCTCGATCAGCGCGAGCGCGAGCATGATCTGGCGCCGGGCCTCGCCGTACTTCTCGCCGGCATACGCGTCGCAGAGCGCCGCGGCACCGGCCTTGTCCTTCAGGTCGCCGAGGCACGACGCCGCGAAGGCGCGCGTCTCCCAGTCGGTCTCCTGGATCGCGATGAACAGCGCGGGCAACGCGTTCGCGCCCTGCGCGACGACCTCGTTCCGGAGCGTGCCCCAGACGCGGAAGTCCTTCTCGCGGAAGCGGTCCACGATCGCCATCGCGGGCTTCGACGCGGCCGGGAGCTCGTCGCGGCGACGGTCGAGGTCGATGCGCTTGCGCTTCTCAGCCGCAGCGGCGTCGGCTGGGTCGGGTGCGGGGGGCAGTTGGTCCGCGCCGGGCGGCGGCGGATCGCCGCCGGGCTGCGGCACTGGCGGGTCGTCCGACCGCGCGGCGACGGGGCCCGCGCCGAGCAGCGCGGCGAGTGATGCCAGGGCGAGAGGGACGGTCCGGCGGCGGAAGCTGCGCATGGGAGTGGATGCTACTCGCCCGCGAGCGCCGTGCCGGACGGGGGCGGAGATCGACCGCGCAATCGAGTGTCCGCTGGAGGGGACGCCGCGCGCGGGGCTCGGGTCAACGCAAGTGCAGGCCGATGCGCGCCGAGCCCGGCGAACTCAGGCGGCCTATCGGACGATGACGCGGGCCGCGTGGAAGTACAGCAGCGACGCGTCGATCCGGCGGTCGTCGGGCTTGTCGTTGCCGTCGGTGTCCTTGCCGCCGTTCACGCCGTCGAGGTCGTCGTCGGCGAGCTTCGCGTTCAGGCGGAGGTCGTTCGTGATCAGGTACACGCGAGTCGCGTCGCCTGCGACGCACGGCGGGCCCGCCGTGATCGGGTTCTCCGGGCTCGTGATCACTGGCGACGACGTGATCCGCTGCGTGTTCTGTGCATCGGTGAAGCCGCCGACGCGCGTGATCCGGCTGCCTCGGGCGACGTACGCGAGCGGGCCGCACTGCGCGGCGTTCTCACCGAACGTCGCGCCGCCCTCGGCGGGAGCCGCCGTGGACCAGAACGCGAACGATCGGATCGACGCCGAGGGACGCGGCAGCACGCTGTGGCCCGACGTCGTCTCCGTGAGCTGGCGCAGTTGCAGCGCCGGGTCGTGGGCAACCGTCCAGCCGAAGATCTCGAAGTTCCCGTCGGGGTTGCCGCCGGGGATCGGGTTGCCGCGGGAGCAGAAGAGAACGACGCGGCCGTCGCGCGAGATACGCGGCGCGTAGCAGTCGCGGTCGCTCCACGTGAGCTGCGTGATCCCCCGTCCCTGCCGCCACAGGTAGATCTGACGCACCTTCGACGGGTTGCCGACGCGCGACGGGAGTTTCGGGTCCGCCGCTTCGGGAGTGAGGTCGGCGTTGCACTCGAACGCGATGTTCGAGCCCGACGCGTCGATCGACGGGCGGTTCACGGCGAAGCCGTCGGCTCCGATCGACGTGAGCTGCGAGAAGGCGTTGTCCTGCTCGCGCCAAACGAAGAGCTGCGGCCGCCCGGCCACGCTCCGGTCCTTCAGGATCACGCCCGTGGAAACGAACGCAACGCGGGCGTCGCGCTCCTCGACCTTCACACCCGAGCCCACTTCGCGGACGCGGGTGCGCGCGCAGAGCGACGGGTCGTAGGCCGTGCCGACGATCTTCGATGCGTCGCCTGCGACGGCCGTGGTGACCATGTTCGTGATCTTCTTCGACTCCACGGTCTCCGTGGTCGCCGTCGTACCCGTGCCAGTGCCGCCCGTGGCGGGAGGCGGCGTGGTCGTCACCTTCGGGGTGACGGTCCGCAGCCAGATGTTGCCGGGCGTGGTGCCGCGGGCGCCGTCGGACCCGCGCCACGCGAGGCGCACCCCGCGGGAGTCGAACGCGAGACTCGGCTGGTCGTTGTCCCCCGCGGCGTCGGTGACGCGGTCGCGTGTCGGCCCTTTCGCGCGGTAGAGGATGATGTCGCGCGTCGTGCCGGGCACGCCGAGCTCGGACAGGTTCGTACTCCAGGCGACGGCGGCGCCGTTCCGTGCCACGTCCACTTCGTCCACGAGCGACGGCTCGAAGTCCTGGTCGAGGATCGACGGCACGCTCGGGATCGCCGGGTTGCACGGCGCGGCGCCGGTGCGGATGCGGTACGGCAGCGAGGCGCGCGTCTTCGCGTCCTCCAGGGCGACGATGCGTGGGAGCCCCGCCACGCTGTCGGGCGGCCCCGTCTCGGCAACGACCGGAACCGCCACGGCGGCACCGACCAGGATCGCGGCGACGAAGCGCACGGACGGACGAATCGAGCGGTGCATCGCAGAGCATTCAAACCGGGTCACGGGGGGTTGGACGATCAAACCCCGTCCCGTCTTCCCGGACGATCTCGTGACGCTCGGGCGATATGCTCGGGTGGATGGACACCCCGGGCGCCCGAAAGGACCCCACGATCGCCATCCTGCTCTCCCTGTTCTTCCCGGGAGCCGGCTACGCGTACGTCGGCGATTTCCGCGGCTTCCTCCGGACGCTGATCGTGGTCTCGGTCCTCGCCTGCATGATCGGGAACTCGATGCACGGCCTGGGGTTCATGATCGTCCTCGCGGTCCACGTCTTCACCGCGATCGGCGCCGGCGGCGCCGCCCGCATCGCGAACGCCCGGATCGCTCTCGACGCCCCCCCGCCGCCGCCGACGTACACCCGCTCCGCACCGCCCCTCGACCCGGCGTGGTCGTCCGACGCCCCTCCCCCGCCGCCGCCGGCGGCACGCGCCCCGGCCGTCATCGGCCCCCCGCTCGGGGCCGACGACTTCCTCGCCGAGCTTCGCGGCGCCTGGGGCGATCGGCAGGCCGGGAACTGCAACGACGCGCAGTTCGCCGAGCGGAAGCTGTCGGCCATCGAACGCGTGCGGGTGCAGAACATCGACGACGGAGTGGCGTTGCTCGAAGCGACGTCCGCCCTCGTGGCGGCGGGGGTGATGACCGTGGCCGAGCGCAGTCGCCTGAAGATGCGCGTGGGGAGGCCGTGACGGTCCCCCGCCGCTCCGCCGCAGCGGCGGCGCTCGTACTCGTCACTGCCGGGCTCGCGCCCGGTTGCAAATCCATCCCCCGCGCCGCCGATGAGCAACGCACGAAGGACACCGAGTGGTTGACGACCGCCAGCGCTGACGCCAACGCTAGCGCCAGCGCCGTCGCCAATACTGCCGCCAACGTCGCTGCGAGGTCGCCGCGCACGTGGCTCGCCGTCCAGGGCGGCTACGCCATCGCGACCGGGCCGACCGCCGACGACGCCGTGCGCGCGGCCAATCGGGCTGCGCCGCTGCCGTTCCATCGATTCGTCTTCCGGAAGGACGACGCAGGGGACCGCCTGCACCGCCTCGCGTTCCTCCCGGCGGGCGGCCTCGTCGCTGGGCGCAAGGCACTGGCCGACCTCGGACTTCGCGTCGTCGGCGGCAGCGCCACGGGGAGCGGGAGGCCGATCGTCCTCGAACGCCACGGGTCCCGTCGCACGCTCGACCTCGCGAAGACACCGCGCCTGCGATTCGACATCACCCCGCTCGGCGGTACCACCGCGGTGGCGCTCGCGCTCGACGTCACGATCGACCCCGACTTCGACGGCCCGCTCCTCCTCCCGGCGGACATCGCGAAGGATCTCGACCTCGCACTCGCGGAGATCCCCGGCCACGCCGAGATTCAGGTCGCCCTCGGCCGCCCCTTCGAGGGCCGCCGCGCCTGGGTCGCGGTGAAGTGCAACGCCCTCGATGCGTCGGGCGCGGTCGAGACGATCGTGCCGGACGCGCCGCCCGCGAGGAAGTAGCCTCAGCGCCGCGCGAGCACCTGGAACGCCCGCGACGTGTGGCCGTTCATCGTCGCGGCCGTGAACGGCACCCACTCGATCTCGTCGAACGCGCCGAGGAGAGAGCGAACCCACGCGACGTCGTGATGGCGGCAGACAAGCCCGTCGTCGAGTCGGAACGTGCCGTAGGGGCCGGGCGGCACGGACGACTGTTGCGCGGCGGCGTACCGCGCGAGGTTCCGGGCGTCGTCGTTCAGGAGCAGGTCGCTCACGTAGACGGCCCCGCCCGGCGCGAGCACGCGGCGGACTTCGGCGACGAGCGCGGCCTGGTCGGCGTCGTGCGGAATGGTCGTGAGCACGGCGAAGAGGGTCGCGGCCCCGAACGACGCGTCGGCGAAGGGGAGCGTGCGGCCGTCGCCGATGCGCAGGTCGATGTCGGGTCGAAGGCGGCGCCCCTCCTCGATCATCCCGGGCGCGACGTCCACGCCGACGGCGCCCTTCCAGCCCGTGTCTGCGAGTTCCGCGACCGTCCGGCCCCACCCACAACCGACGTCGAGCACGCGAGCGGTCTTCGGAACGAGTCGCTCGAAGCGTGCGACGTCGAGCGGGTGCGCGAACGACCTGCGCCCGGCGGCGCGACTCCAGTAGTCGGCTGCGTCGGGCTCATCTGCGTCAGTCAATGTGTGCCTCGGATGTGTGCCTCAGATCGAGAACTTGCGCGTCGCTCGGCACCGTCCGCGCGGCGCGGATATCCTATCCGAATGCGACTCTATCTCGTGCGGCACGGAGACGCCGCGCCCGGTCACGACGACTCCGAACGTCATCTCTCGCCGCGCGGACGGGCCGACGTCGCGCGACTCGCCGAACGCGCTGTCGCGGCAGGCGTCGTCGTGAACGAGATCCGCCACAGCGGGCTCGTGCGGGCTCGGGAGACGGCGGAGATCCTGGCCGCGCGCCTGCGCCCGGTTCACGGCGTCCACGAGATGCCCGGGATCACGCCGGGCGCCGACGAGGTCCCCATCGCGATCGAGTTCTCCGTGACGGACGATTCGGTGCTCCTCGTCTCTCACATGCCGTTCGTCGCGTGCCTCGCAGGGCGGCTCGTTTCGGGGAGTCGATCGGCCGTGGCGTCGGGGTTCGCGACATCGGAACTGCGTGGATTCGAGCGTGGCGACGACCATCGCTGGACGCCCGTCGTTTCGCTCCGCGGAGCGGACTGAGGATTTCGTTCGAACGGACGCGACTCTGCGGCGTCCAACCCCGCGTGTCTCGAGGAACCCACGACATGCTCCCGCCCGGAACGGCTCGCTTGACGGCGGACGGCTCGGACGAGTCGCGCCTCGTCGCGGCGGCAGTCGTGGGCGACCGCGCGGCGCTGGCGACGCTGCTCGACCGTCACGAAGGCGCGGCGCGGGGGATGGTCCTGCAGATGCTCGGCGCGCGCGCCGACGTCGATGACCTGCTGCAAGACGCACGACTCCGCGCGATCCGGTCGATCGGTGGGTTCGAGGGCCGAAGCTCGTTCGGCACGTGGTTCTGCCGCATCGCGGTGAACGTCGCCATCTCGGAGTTGCGCCGCCGCCGCAAGGCCGACGCCAGGCCGCTCGACGGCGCGCCGCATCCGGTGTCTGGAGACGACCCGACGCGCGACGCCGAACGCGTCGAGCTCCGCGAGCGCCTCGCGGCGGCCGTCGATCGACTCCCCGCGGGGCTCCGCCAAGCGTTCGACCTCGTCCACCGCGACGGCCTCGCGCCGACCGTGGCGGCCGAGCGCCTCGGGCTTCCGGCACCGACTCTCCGCACCCGACTCTTCCACGCCCGCCGCAGACTCAGGGAGGCACTCGATGACCTCGTGTC
Organism: Planctomycetota bacterium; assembly: GCA_021414065.1. Lineage (GTDB taxonomy): Bacteria > Planctomycetota > JAJSAM01 > JAJSAM01 > JAJVHW01 > JAIOPE01. The sequence continues at coordinate 13,147 of JAIOPE010000152.1, read as the reverse complement.
CGGCTGAAGAGGAACTCGTCCTCCACGTCGAAGGCGACCTCGATCCGCGCCGCGCCGACGCGGTGGCGGACCACCTCGTCGAGTGCGAAGCGTGCCGTCGCCTCGTGGGACGATCGGAAGCGGCGCTGCGCTACGCCCTCGGTGGACTCGCCGACGCCGAGCGCACGGCGACCGTCGCGGTCGCGGAAGCGGCGCCCGCGACGCGTCCGCCGCGCGTGGTCCGACGGGCCGCGCTCTCCGCTGCCGTCGGCATCGCGGCAACGGTGCTCGTCGCCGTGGCGCTTCGGTCGAGCAACGCGCAAGCGCCGTCCGTTTCGTCAGCGGATGTCGGCACCGTCGCGCACGTCGCTCGGGCGCCGCTCACGCTCGACGACGAGATCAACGCGCTGCTCGCGCGGACCGCGCGCCTCGCGGCGCCCGTCCACGCCGACGAGAGCAACGACTCCGACGTCTCGCTCGCGGCGCTCGCCGCGGCCGAGGCGCGCATCGACCTCGGGATGGACACGGGCGCCGCGCGACTCCGCGACGTCGTCGAACGGTTCCCGGGAAGCACGGCGGCGCGCGAAGCGCGGGCCCGGATTGCTGCGCTGGAGGGCGGACGATGAGGCACTTCCTCGCTGCGGCGCTCGTGTTCGGCGCGGCGCTGACCGGCTTCGCCGACGACATCGGCGATCGCGAGTTCACGCTCGAGATCGGCGGACGCGACGAATCGCTCCGCGAGGACTGCTCGCGGCGGCTCTCGGCCTGGTGGGACGACGTCACGTCGCCCGACCGCGTGCCGGAGGGTTGGGACGAGAAGAAGCTCGGCCCCTGGTCGCTCGTCACGAAGACGAGCGGCGGCGGGTTCATCGAGGAGAAGCCGGGCCTCGTGCGCGTGATCCTGAGCGTCGGGTCCGACGCGCTCCCGAGCCGGAAGGACGCGGCCGACGCGTTCGCGCGGGTCGTCATCGACGGACTCCGGCGACGTGTCGCGGAGCGAGATGGAGTCGGCGACCGCGAACGCCTTGCGTTCGACGCCGCGTCGTTGAGGTCGCAGGCGGCCACCGCCGAGTTGGAGTCCTTCATCGCACAGATCGAGACGCCCCACGGCGGGCCGCCCGACCGGCGCGTCGAGACGCTCACGGCGCGTCGCGACGAGATCGACCGGGACGTGTCGCAGACGCGGATCGACCGGGCCGTCACGGCGAAGAAGCTGGAGACCGCGCGGGCCGCGGCCGAGCGCGCCGTCGAGATCGAACGCACGCGACGCGACGCCGACGCGCTCGAAGCGAAGGCTGCGGAACAGGCCGATGCGGGCCCGCAACGCGACGCGCTCGTCGCGAAGCTCGCCACGCTCCGCGCGCGGATCGACGAGCTGTCGAAGTCCACGCCGTCGCTCGACTCCGCGCGGGAGACGGTGTTCCAGCTCGAGGTGGAGCTCGTCGGCCTCGAAGCGCGCGGCGCGGTCCTCGCCGAGGAGCGCACGGCGCTCACCGCGGCGACGGCCGAAGCGCGACGCGACGTTCCGAAGCATGCGCAGCTCGTCCGTCAGCTCGACGCGGCGCGTGCCGTCCGCGACGACGCCGAACGTGCGATGTCCGAGTGGACCGCCGCGCGCAACCGCCGCGGCGAGGTGTTCCAGATCGTCCGGGCGCCCGGCCCGCCTTCCAAGCAGGAGAAGCCACGATGAAGCGCTCACTCGTCCCGGTCGTGCTCGCAGCCGTGTTCGCGTCGGCGGGGTGCGCGTCCGTCGCATCGTGGGAGCCGTCTGCGAACTCCCTCGTGGCGCCGCGCGAGATCTTCGGCGACATCGAGCGGCTTGAGTTCGGCAAGCAGTCGCAGGTCCACCTTCCGGCCCGGCTCGCGGTCGCGGACGTGTCCGGCTACGACGAGGAGCGCCGCCGCGTCGAGACGATCGCCGCGCTCGCGAAGGACACGTCCACATGGACCGACGTGTCGTCGGTGTTCTCGTTGAGCGGTGAAAACGTGCGCAAGTTCGCGGACCTCCGCGCCGCCGCCGCGCGGCAGCAGTCCGACTTGATGCTCGTCTCGCAGCGCACCGAGCGCACGGTCGTGGAGACGAACGGGCTGGGCATCTTCAAGCTCCTGCTCGTGACGATGCTCTTCCTCCCCACCGAAGAGGTGAAGACATCCGTGGGCGTGCGCGCGGCCGTGATCGACGTGCGGAACGGACTCGTCTACACGACGTTCGATTCGCACCGCGAGCGCGAAGCGACGACGTCATCCGCCGGCGCGAAGTCGCAGGGCCGCGAGGCCGCCGACGCGCTGTTCACGGAGACCGCGGCCGAGATGCGCGAGGTGCTGGCGCGGAAGCTGCGATCGATCGAGGGCGCCCGCTGAGGTGAGTCGCGCGCGGCTCAATCAGTCGGCGGTCGCTATCGGCGGACCGACCCGGGCTTCGACGGCCGCGTCATCTTCCACACCGTCATGCCGCCGAGGCCGAGTGCGAAGGGCAAGCCCAAACGCAGGAGGCCAGCGCTGAAGAGCGCATACGAAGCGGCGGTCACGACCCCCGTCGCAACGCCCCACACCCACGGGTTCACTTCGCCGTCATGCTCCGCCACGAGCCAGACGACGATCGGCGCAGTGAAGGGTCCGAGGAGGATGATCCAGGCGTACATGTGGGCCAGCCTACCATGTCAGAGGCCGATCGATCGCCCCGCAGCGTCGAACGCCTCCACGGGCACCGCCGCCGCGGGCGACGCGTCGAACTCGTCGCGGAGCATCCCGAAGACGAGCATGTCGCCCGGGCCGGGGTCGCTGCCGATGCACGTGCCGCGGAGGCAGCCCTCGCGGCGGTAGCCGAGCTTCTCCGGGATGCGGGCGCTCGCGACGTTGCGGGAGTCGCAACGGATCTCAAGACGAGCGACGGCGTGCGACCGGAACCCGACGCGCGTCATCGCGGCGGCCATCTCGGTGGCGAGGCCGCGGCCGGACGCCCCGTCGCGGAGCCAGTAGCCGATCTCGAGCGCGTCGGGGCCGATGCGTGGGTGGAGCCCCGTGCCGCCGACGAGTCGCGACGGCTCCGTGCGGTCGAACGCGCCGAAGATGAAGTCCTGCCCGAGGTCGAACTTCCCTCGGAACATGCGGAGGAGTTCCATCTTCTCGTCCACCGACTGCGGGGGCTCGCGGCCGAAGGGTATCCACGGCGCGATGTGGGCGGTTCCGGCGGCCATCGCCTCGACGAGCGCCGTGGCGTCGGCGGGCGCGTAGCAGCGCACCTCAAGACGCGGCGTGAGCACGCGGTACGCGATCCTGCGGGGGGCGTCGGTCGTCGGCATTACCAGCGTTCGGAGGCACTCATCCACGCGCCGAGGTTGCGCCACATGCACACGCGGCGGTCGGCCAGTCCGTAGAACACACGCAGGTCGCCGTCCTGGGAGATGAGGAACGCGAGCGTCCCGGGTACGGCCGCGCAGAGCCGCATCGCCGAGCGATGCCGCGTGCCGAATCGCTCGATGTCGATCGGCTCCTGCTCCTCGAGCGTGTCCGGATGCGCCGCGAACACGCGGTAGCCCTGCATGTCGGCCTCTCCGACGCGGATCTCGCCGCCGAAGCCGTAGAGCCGGAGCCGCCGGTCGAGGACGACGCAGCCGTCCACGTTGGCGAGGTCGGCGAGCGCGCGGGCCGACGAGAACACGCGGCGCCGCGCGGACTCCCACGCCTGCGCCTTGGAACGGGCCTCGGGTCCGTTCCGCACGGTCTCCGGGTCGTAGCACGAGTTCCAGAACTGAAGCGCGGCCTTCATCAGGTCGAGCTGCTCGGCCGGGTACGTGACGTGGATCGGCGACGACTTCAGGTTGCCCGGCAACACCACGAACGCCCCGCCGTGGTGCTCCTGCACGGCCGTCGCCACGACGAAACTCCAGACGGCGTCGAAGATGGCCGCAGCGTCGCCGACGTCCGTCACGCCGTCGGCGTTGACGTCGATCAGCGTGCTCGTCTGCTCCATGAACGTCGCGGCGAGTTCCTCGAACCACCGCCGCACCACTGAGACGATCGCGTAGTGGTGCACCGGCTGGATGCGGCCCGCGCGCAGCTCCCACGTGCCCTTCTCCGTGACGCGGAGCACGCCCGGCCCGTCCACGCGGATCATCAGCCCCGGGAAACCGAGGCCGGTCGAGACGTCGGCGCTGCCGTGCGTGACGGGCTCCGCGCCGTCGGCGACGCCGATGATGCCGTCGGCGAAGAGGCTCTTCCCGTCCTCGACGACCCGCAGCGCGTGCCCCCGCGACCCGAGCGACGGCGCGATGCGACGCAGCAGGTGATCGGTCAGCGGAAGGTGCGGGTCGAACCGCGCGACGAGCCGCGGGGCGTCGGCGGCCGGGGCGGCGGACGCGACGAAGATGCGGAAGCGCGGGTGCCGGCCCTCCTCCGTCGTCAGGCTGACCTGGAACGCGACGTCGAGGAGGCGCCGGAGCCCAGCCTCTGTGACGCCACCCTGGAGCGCCGGCGACTTCTCCCAGCGGCGCAGCATCATGAGCACGCGGCAGAGTTGGTCGGGCCCGCAGTACTCGGAACCGTCGCTCTGCGCCGCACGCGCATCGCACGGAGCTGAGGGATCGAACCCCTCCGGGGGACGGTCAGACGGCATGGGCATCGGTGCGGATCGTACAGGAACTCAAAGGCTGTGAGTTGAACGGCCGGGGACCGGCAGCCCCAATCCGGTGCAGGACGGCCCGGGCGAACGAGCCGATCGCGAGCGGATGGAGGCCCACCGACTGACCCACCGACTGACCCACCGGCTGGCCGGTGAGTGCTGTGGCGACGCGACGGGAGGCCCACAAGGGCTGCTCGGGCCGCCCGGCGGGGCAGCGCGCACGAGCGCGTGCACTGGCTGTCCTCAACAACTGAGCTTCTGAGAAGGAAGCGCGAAGGGCTTCCTTCTCAGAAGCTCAGAACAGGTCGAACGCCCGACGCGAGGGCGGGGTCATCACGACGCGCCAGAACACCGGCCCGGTCCGCGCGCCGTCTCCTGCGATCCGCAGCACGTAGGTGCCCGACGTCGCGAGCGGGCCAACGCCGCTCACCGAGACGCCCGGGCCCGGCCGCACCGGCCGCATCGCGGGAAGTTGCACACTCGCGCCGGCCGGATCGAGGAGACCCCAGATCTGAGGAACGATGGGCCGCGGCGTGCGTTCTGCACGGACGAGCAACCGGAGCTTCGACCCGGCGAGCGCGTCGAACGCGGTGTCTTCGACACCGTCCAGCGCGCGGATCACGACGACACCGTGGACGTCGCGCGGCGGCGTGATGCGGCCACCCACAGCGATCGTCCCGGAGAACGCGTTCGCCTGCTGGGCGAAGATTGCGAACCAACGGCCCGTGGTCGGGAGCTTCACGCCGTGGAGCCGCAACGTGCGACCGCCCGTCGAGACGTGCCCCGTCAAGTCCACCGCAGCGCCGGTGCCGTCCACCAGCGCAACGAGGTCGGGGCGCGCGCCGACGCCCGCCAGCCGGAACCGCAGATCGGGGCGACTGTCGGCGAGCGCGTCGAACGCGAACCCGAAGTGCGTGCCGGGCCCCACCGGGGCCGTGCCGCGGTCCGGCAGCGGCGGACACACGACGACGCGCGTGGTGGTTGCACTCAGATCGGCGCCGATCGCGTCCGTCGCGGAGGCCGTGATCGTGAATGTGCGCGCCGCGCCGGAACTGCCCGCGAGTCGCAGCGAAGCGCCGCCGCTCAGCGTCAGCGATCCGTCGGACGGGCTGCTGCTCGACCACGTTGGGTCGGTCCCGCCGCTCCCCACGGCCACGTCCACCGCCACGCCACCCGGCACGCCGAGATAGGCCGGCATCGACAACCGCGCGTTGATGTGCAGCGGGAAGTCGGCCGTCACGCCCGTACCCGCGCCGGACGCGTCGGTGCCATCGACGTGGACGACGTAGTCGCCTGCAGTCGTCGGCGTGCCGGAGACCTCGGACCCGCCGTTCTTCACGGTCAGACCCGGCGCAGGCGCACCCGTGAACCTCGTGGCGAACGTGTGCGGCGCGACGCCACCGGCCGACGCGAGCGTGACCTTGAACGGCTCACCGGCCGTCCACGTCGGCAGCGAAGTCGTTGCGATCCGCAGCGGCTCGAAGAACGCGATCGAGTAGGTCGTCGCGACGTCGGAGGCCCATGCCACTCGGACGACGTACGTCCCCGCGGCGACCGGCGCCGCGCTCGTTGCGGTCACGCGCCCCCGAACGAGGTCCGTCGTGTTCGTCGCGAATGCGACGCGCGCGCCCTGTGCGTCGAGGACTTCGACGTCGATCCCCGCTGCAGTCGCAGGCGAGACCGCAACCGAGAGGACCGCCGGAAGCGCGGGCGAGAACGCGAACGAGAACCGGTCCACGTTGAACTTCGACAGCACGAGCGAGTCGATGCGTTGGACGCCCGAGATCGCCGACTCTTCGCCCGCGCGGTCGTTCGGCTCGCGAGCGTCGTCTGCGAGCGCACCGCCGTGGATGAACGCGCGCGCCGTGGCGGCGCGGTCGGCCGCCGTCCACGCGTCGAAGAACTGCGTCACGTCGAAGCTCGTGGCGTTCGTTCCGCCGTCGAGACTGATGTCGATCGTCTTGAAGACCTCCTGCGCGGTCGATCCCGGCCCGGTCGGCGCCGCAATGAGCGTGCCGGCGACTTCGTCCCACGGCTCGTTCGCCGGGTCCACGAGATCCCAGAGCGACGACGCGACTGCGCCAACGACGACCGGCGACTTCTGCGGCGTCGGCGTCGCTGCCTCGAGATCGCGCACCGTGGCGGTCGTGGCGCTCCTCGTGTCGATGAATGTGGCGCGGCCTTGAACGACGCACGCGAACCACGTCGCGAAGCCGTCGGCGAAGGCGGTCAGGTTCGTCGTGGGAAGGTCCCACGCGTGCGAGGGGAGAATGGCCGGGTACGTCCCGATCGTCGCGAACACATGGTTCCCGGCCTCGCGCAGGATCACGTCGTCGTCCCAGGCGTCGGGGTTGTCGGACGCGTCGTGAACGAGCGACGTTGCCGCAACGGTCGGCGTCTTCGGAACGTAGTGCGTGAAGTTCCCCGTCGCGGCAGCACCCGGAACAAAGCGGAAGTCGATGCGGGGGAACGACTCCGCAACGGCGCCCGGCGTGGTCGAGCCGAGCACGGAGAACGCTGCGGCGTCGCGGGCCCAGGCGAAGCCGCGCCGTGCGGCCTGCTGGATGTTCACCGCGCGGCGGATGGCGGCGTTCGCGGCGTCCACCGACGCGCCGAGGGTGACGGTTCCGATGGCCTGGGATCCCGACGCCGCGACGCCTTGGGCAAGTCGATACCGATAGGACGTGCCGGACGCGTCCACGACGCGACTCTCTTCGCCGGACGCCACGACGTCGATCGCGAGCGTCGCGGACGCATCGGCGCCGAGGACCGACACCGAGAACGTGCCGTCGGCCGACGTGCGCCCGCGCCCCGCGACTTCGCCCGTGGACTCGCGGACGATCTCGATGTCGATCCCGGCGACCGGAAGGCCGCTCTCCGTCGTCACACCGAGGCCCGTGGTCCCCGCAACCGGGCGATCCCGGAGCAGCGTGCCGGTCACCTGAGTCGCAGTCGGCGTGAACCGCCAGTCGATCCCCGGTTGGCCCGCGTTCGAGTTCCCCGTGCCGCCCGCGCCCACGGCGATCGTGCCCGACGGGTCCTCGATCCCGGCCGTGTACGAAAGACCGTCCCACACGCCGACCGTCGCGTAGGCGACCTCGATCGCGCCGGTCGTCTCGTGCAGCTTCACCTCGAACGAGAGGTCGTCGTTCGAGACGCCGCTGAAGGTGTCCACGTGGTGCCAGGCGACGACGAACACACGGTCGGGCGCGGTGCCCGTGGTGAACGTCTTCACGGCGCCCGTGCCGGTCGCCAGGTCGTCCCACAGCGCTGCGACGATCCCGTTGGGCGCGACCGCGTCGGGCAGCGCGGCGTTCGCGCTCGTCGCGAGAGCCGACGTGCCGAACGCGAGCCAACCGTTGCTGCAGATCGAGACCTTCGACTGGAGACGTCCGAAGAACGGGAACTCGAACGGCAGGTCCAAGGTCTTCGTGGCGTCGTCCTGTGCCGGTCCGATCTGCGTGACGGCGCCGACCGGGGGCTCCTCGTATCCGCCTGCGAACGTGGAGGCCGTGTAGGAGTCTGCAAATGCATACGCCGCTGAGCCGGCAATCGAGCCTGCGAACGCAGCAACCGTGAGAGCGAATCGTGACCGTTTCATGGAGCCTCGCATGGTACGGGCGAATCGCCGCCCCAGGATGAGACGACTGGACCCGCCGCAGCTTCCACCCGGTGACGCGGGTCATGGCGCGGCAGCCCTCGGGGCGCGAGCGTAATGTGGATCCAGGAGGAAGCACCCCATGCGACCCCACGCCATCCAGTGCACCGCGACGATCTTCGTCCTGTTCGCCACCACGGCGCAAGCGGCCACGCTCGAGGTCGGCAAGGGCAAACCCCACGCGACGATCACGTCGGCCGTCGCCGCCGCTGCCGACGGGGACAAGATCGTGGTGAACAAGGGCCGCTACTTCGAGAGCGTCACCGTGACGCAAGCGCGGCTCCAGCTCGTCGCGAAGGCCGGCGTGCAGTGGTACCCGGCGACGTACAACACCGGGACTCTCACGGTCGCCGCGAGCGCCGACCACGTGACCGTCACGGGCTTCACGTTCCGGTCGCGCGGGGTCGCCTTGTCCATCGCAGGCGCCGACGCGACCGTCTCCCGCTGCGTGTTCCGGGCGTGCAGCATGGGCGTCGATTCGTCGGCGGCCGGCACCACGATCTCGCGGTGCCGAATGGCGCTCTGCAGCAGCGCGATCCACGTCGTCGGCGACCGGGCGACCGTGGACCGGACCGCGGCGTCGCACGCGAACAGCTACAGCATCGAACTCCGCGGGAACGACGCAGTCGTGACGCGCAGCACGATGCACGGGTCGGCCGACAGCGGCGGGATCGACGTCTACGGCGACCGGGCGCGCGTCGAGGACAACCGCGTGTGGGCCGTGTGGAACGAAGGCGTGCGCGTCTCCGGCGCCGACGCGAAGGTGCTTCGGAACCACGTCGGCCCGTGTACGTCGGACCACGGCGTCCACGTGATCGGCGACCGTGCGCTCGTCGAGGGCAACGACGTGACGCAGACCTACAACGACGGAATCCACGTCGTCGGCGCCGACGCGGTCGTGCGGTCGAACGACGTCGCGTTCTCCGGCGACGACGGGATCGAGGTGACCGGCGAGAGCTTCGAGATCCGCGGCAATCGGATCCACGACTGCGTGGACCCGTCGGGCGGCGTGCGCGCGAACAACGGCGCCGGAGCGGCCCCGAAGCCGGCGGTCATCGCCGAGAACGACGTGCGCGACAGCACCGGCAGCGGATACGAGGTCACGGGCGTCGGCGTGCGAATCGAGAGGAACCGCGCGATCGACTGCGGCAACCGGGGCTTCTACGTCGCCGGGTCGGCGAACCACCTGACCGGCAACTCCGTCGTGGGCTGCGGTTGGAGCGGGTACGACGTGGCGTCTCCGTCGTCGGAGCTGACCGACTGCACTGTGCGCGACGCGGGCCAGGACGGCTTCTACGTGTGGGGTGCGAACTCCACGCTCACGCGGTGCACGGCGATCGACTCCGGCGCCGACGGACTCCACGGCGCGGCGACGGGCGTGACGTTCACCGGCTGCACGCTGAAGGACAGCCGACTCGACGTCGCGGCTTCGGCGATGACGCCCCTCACCGACGGCGGCGGCAACAAGTTCGTGACGGGCGGCGTGGACGCCGCGCCGTCACACTGAACGCCGACGCCGCCCAGCGACTACACCAGTCCGAGTTGCTTGCCGACCTTCGCGAACGCCGCGATGGCGCGGTCGATGTGATCCGTGGTGTGCGCCGCCGAGATCTGCACGCGGATGCGGGCGAGGCCCTTCGGGACGACGGGGAAGCTGAAGCCGACGACGTAGATGCCCTCTTCGAGCATCAGCTCCGCCATCTGCGACGCGATGCGGGCGTCGCCGAGCATCACGGGGCAGATCGGATGGACGCCGGGCCGGATCTTCAGGCCGACCTTCGTCATGCCCTCGCGGAAGCGCTTGGTGTTCGCTTCGAGACGGTCGCGGAGCTCCGTCGTGGACGAGAGCAGGTCGATGCATGCCGTCGCGGCCGCGACGATCGCGGGCGGCACCGTGTTCGAGAACAGGTATGGCCTCGACTTCTGCCGGAGCAGGTCGATGATCTCCTTGCGCCCGCTCGTGAACCCGCCCGACGCACCGCCGAGGGCCTTGCCGAGCGTGCTCGTGACGACGTCCACGCGGTCGATCACGCCACAGTGCTCGATCGAACCGCGACCCGTCTTCCCGAGGAAGCCGGTCGCGTGGCTGTCGTCCACCATGAGCATCGCGTTGTAGCGCTCGCACAGGTCCGCGATCTTGTCGAGCTCGGCGATGTCGCCGTCCATCGAGAACACGCCGTCAGTCGCGACCATGCGCAGACGCTTGCCCTGCGCGGCGACGAGGAGCCGCTCGAGGTCCGCGAGGTCCATGTGCTTGTAGCGCTGGCGGTCGGCCTTGCAGAGGCGGATGCCGTCGATGATCGACGCGTGGTTCAGCTCGTCGCTGATGATCGCGTCGTCCTCGCCGAGGAGCGTCTCGAAGAGCCCGCCGTTCGCGTCGAAGCACGAGCTGTAGAGGATCGTGTCGTCCTTGCGGAGGAACTCGCTGACCTTCCGCTCGAGCGTCTTGTGCGCGTCCTGCGTGCCGCAGATGAACCGCACCGACGAGAGCCCGTAGCCGTGCGTGTCGAGCGAGTGCTTCGCCGCCGCGACGAGCGCCGGGTGGTTCCCGAGGCCGAGGTAGTTGTTCGCGCAGAAGTTCACGACCTCGCGCCGCGCGCCCTCCGGGTGCGCCGCGTCGCGGGCGACGAGGATGTCGGCCCCCTGCGGCGAGACGATCACCCGCTCGGACTTCCAGAGCCCCGCCTCGCGGATGTCGGCCAGGGTCTTCCGGTACACGTCGCGCGCTGCTTCGTACATGAGGTCCTCCTGTGAACCGACGAGGCTAGCAAGGCCCCGACGGGACCGGGACGTTCGCCCGGCGTAGACGAGCGCGGCCGCGGTACTGGGGTCACGCATTCGGCGTTGCGTCGCGGCGCGGACGGCATCCTCCCCCGCCATGCACCAACGGCTCCGCCGCGCGCTCCGAGGCCTGCTGCCGATCGCAACGGTTCTCGCGTCCGCGGCAGGATGCCGCAGCATGGAGGCCGACATGGACACTCCCGTGGACCCCGACGCCCCGCCGCCGATCCCTCCGATGGTCGATCCGAGCCACCTGCACTTCACGCGGTCGCAGGTGCAGGTCGGCGACGTCGCGCCGGACTTCACGCTGCCCCGGACCGACGGCTCGGGCGACCTCACGCTGTCCGGTCTGCGCGGGCTCCCCGCGGTCGTGGTGTTCGGCTCCTTCACTTGAGGACCGTTCAGGAAAGGGGTCGTGGACCTCGAAGCGATGCACCGCGCGGCCGACGGTCGCGCGCGGTTCGTGCTCGTCTACGTCCGTGAGGCCCACGCTCTCGACGAGTGGGTGACGCCCGACAACACGAAGGACGGCATCGCCGTGCCGCAGCCACTCGCCCCGTCGGCCCGGTGCGACGCCGCGACGCAGATGTGTACCCGCCTCGACGTCACGATGCCCACAGTGACCGACACCCTCGACGACCGCGTCTCGACGCTCTACGGCGCCTGGCCCGACCGCGTGTACGTGCTCGACGAGCACGGCGTCGTCGTCCACAAGACGGCGATCGGCCCGTTCGGGTTCAAGACGGCCGACGTCCGCGAGGTACTCGTCACGCGCTGGGGCCTCGATCTCCCGCCCGCGACGTACGACCCGCCGATCCTCGGGCCGCCGCGGGCGACAGCGCCGGACGCGCGGCCCTGACGCGGCTGACGAGGGCACGCCGCCCGGTCCGACGCAGGCCGTGATAGTCTCTGCCGCGATGCGCCTGCGTCGCTTCCTTGGTGGGCTCGCGGTCGTCGCCATCGCCGTGACTCTCGTCCTCCTGCTGCTCTTCCGGGCCGAGGACGGGAGCGGCGGCGACCAACCTCGTGAGGACGAACCGGCGCCGACAGCAGGCGACGTCGGTGGCGGCACTCCGCCGCTGCGGGGCCATGCGCCCAACGACGCACGGCACCCGGCGTCGAGACCGCAGGTCACTGAGACCTTCGACGTCCGCGTGTTCGGTCCGGACGGTTCGCCGCTGAAGGACGCGGATGTCCGCGTCTACGCGCAGGATGGCGCCGCGCGCCACGCCGGCGTCACGGACGCGGAGGGTCGTGTCGCCCTGCCGCCGCTGTCTCCCGACACCATGTACGAGGTGTGGGCGGCCACGCGGGATCTGGACCTCCCGTGGCGGCTTCAGGTGCCCGGCGGCACACGGACGATCGAGTTGCGCCTGGAGCGCATCCCCTCGTTTCGCATCCGCCTCGTGGACGAGGCCGGGGAGGTCGTGGACGGCACGGACGTGCGCGTGCTCAGACGCGACCCGGACAGCTTCCTCATCGTGGCGCGTTCACGGCCGAGCGGCGACGGCGGACTGACGGTCCGATTCCGCCCGGAACCCGGTGCGACGTATCGGCTCGACCGCGTGAACGCGGACTCGCCGCCTCGCGCAGATCACATCGATCCGCTGACCGTCGCGTGGGACCCGAGCGACGGCGACGTCAGGATCGATCGTCGTCACGTGGTGCGCGGCGTCGTCCGATCCGCCGCGGGCGCGCCGCTCCCCGGGGCGCTCATCCAGCATCGGTGGCGCCCGGACCTGACCGAGGTCACGATCGCGGACGCCCAGGGCGCGTTCACAGTCGGCGTCTCCTCCGTGGGCCGCCTGGGTCGCTACGACGACGCTGAACTGCGCGTCGTGCTCGCCGGCGCCGAAGACCGGGACGCGCCATGGACCCACGTCCGCGCCCGGACGACCGACGCGGTGTTCATCATCGATCCAGGGCCGTACGTCGTCGTCCGACTCCCGCGGCCCGAGGAGCTCGGGGAGTCGCGGGCGCTCCCTCTCGAGACCGTGCCCCCGCTCGGCTGCGAGGCGGCGCTCCTTCCCGGCGACGCGCTCACGCTCGCGGTGCCAGACTCGTCAACGCGCTACTCGATGTTCGTCGGACCCGACGCCGGCGGCCGG
>JAIOPE010000002.1 GCA_021414065.1 Planctomycetota bacterium | reverse complement strand
CGCGATCAGCGTCTTCGGCATGGTGTCATCGCGCATGAGAGGGATCTGGTCAGCCAACATCTAGACCTCCGTGTTAGGTCTATGTTAGCTTGACCCTCCGACAGGCACCTGAGCGACGTGGAGAGGCCTCACCCGGATCATCCACGAAGCTCCGCGAGAGAACGGCGTGCAACGTAGGAAGAGCTTGCGATGCACGCCGATCCGAGGCGCGTTCGCACGACGACAGACTGTCCTGGACGAGATCCGCGGAGTCGACCGCAAGGCGGGACCCGAAGCGTCGGCTTTGTCAAGCCACGCAAGGGTCCCAACGCCGCGGTCGGCCCGCGGGCTCGTCCAGGCGCGGAGCTTCGTGAATGATCCGGGTTAACGATTTGCGCGGGACAAACACAGTCCCGCCCGGGTGCTCCAAAGCGGCGCCCGGCCGCCGCCCACGAGACACCCGAACACATCCCCGTCGCCTCGTCGACGCGCGCCCGAACCGCGCCGCGCGATCCATCCTCCCCAATGAAAGTCTGTGAAGAAGCCGCGCAGCGGATTCTCCACAGACTTTCACTTCACGTGGGACTGGAGGAAGTCCACGGCGCGGTTCCACGCGTCGAGGGCGGCGTCGGCGTCGAAGACGTCGGGGCGGGACTCGTTCATGAAGGCGTGGTTGACGCCCTCGTAGGTCTTGAACTCGAAGGTCTTCTTGGCCTTCGTGAGTTTCGCCGCCAGTTCGCCGACGACCTGGGCGTTCACGTACGCGTCCTTCTCGGCAAAGACGCCGAGCAGCGGCGCGCGGAGCTTCGTCACGTCGGGCTGGATGGCGGGGTGGACTCCGTAGAAGTCCACGCAGGCGCCGATCTTCGACGGATACGTGCACGCCGCGAACAGCGCGAGTTGTCCGCCGAGGCAGAAGCCGGTGGCGCCGACCTTCGCGCTCGAGCAGGCGGGATGGGCGGCGAGGTACTCGATCGCGCCCTTCACGTCGGCCGCGACCTTCGGGACCTCGAGGGCCATCATCATCCGGCCGGCTTCGTCCGGGTTCGTCGTGGAACGCCCGGAGTACATGTCGGGGGCGAGCGCGGTGAACCCCACGTCGGCCAGGCGGTCGCAGGTCCTCTCGATCTGCGGGACGAGGCCCCACCACTCCTGGAAGACGAGCACGCCGGGCCCCGAGCCGGACTTCGGCACCGCGAGATAGCCGGTCGTCGGATGTCCGCCGCAGGGGAAGGTCACGCGCATCGAAGTGTCTCCTCGAACGGCCTCACGACCCGGGGGCGGCGTAGTTCGTGATCACGAGATGCCGCGCCGAGCGGTCGTTCCGTCCCCTCACGTTGTAGCCGTACTCCTTTCCGAAGGAGTGGACCTCCCGGGCTCCGGCGGACGTCGCGGCGGGGCCGAGGTACGTCGCGCGGACGAAGTCGGTCTCCTTGATGACGAGCATCCACCGGCACGGCAGCGAGGCCAGCGACGCCGCCAGGCGAGCGTGGTCGTTCTGCGTGAACGCATCGGGGCCGTAGCTGCTGAAGTCGGAGTCGTAGGGCGGGTCGGCGAAGACGAAGTCCGCCGGACCGAGGCGGGGGCGCAGCCGATCGAGGAACGGTTCGAAGTCGCCCGAGGAGAACGTGGCGCGGGCGAGGGCTGCGAGCGTGGACGGAGCGCGGTACTGATCATGGCGGGCGAGGAGCGACTTCGCGTTGTACGACGTGCCGCCGTAGGGGATGTTGAACACGCCGTCGGCGTTGTGACGGAACATCGAGCCGTAGCAGAACTCCCGGACGAACAGGAAGTCCGCCGTGGCCTGCGGACCGGAGCCCGCGGCGGCACCCTCTCTCTGCCGGACGAACGTGTAGAAGCCCGCGCGGACGGCCGTCTCGCCGTGCACGTCCACCTGCGCCGCGTCGAAGCGCACGCGGTGCTTCCGCTCGAGTTGCGAGACCCGGAAAGCCTTGTCGAGGACGCACGTCGTGATGGCTTCGGCCGCCTCCGGGACGCCGATCACCTCGGCTGCGGCGAGCACGTCGCATGAGGCCGCCGCGGCATCCGCGCGGCCGCCGTCACGCGACGTGTCCACCATCGTTCGGAAGACCGGGACGAGGAACTGCGCCGCGATGGCGAGACTCTCCCAACGGCGTCCGAGCGACTCGACCGCCCCGAGGAACGCAGGGTCCTGCGCCTGCACGAACCGGTGCAGTGCGACGAGGCGCGCGTGCCCGTCACTCAGCCACGCTTCGCCCGTGAAGGGTGTCCCGACGAACGGCGCCAGCCCGCCCATGAACGGATCGACGAAGTGGCGCACCGGCGCCGCGCCCTCCGGCGCCCCGGGCAGTCGCGGCGCAATCTCGTCCCACTCGCGGCTCTTCCCGCCCGGCCACTTGAGCAGCGGACGGAACGCAGCGGCGTCCGGGAACAGCGACGGTGGCATCGGCTCACCATACCGAGGCGGGACAATTTTTTGTCCCGCGCAATTCGTTCACCCGGACAGAACCCAGCACGGTCGCAACGGTCGCGGCGTCGGCGCCCCGCGCGGTCGGCGTCGGCTACAGTGTGGACGGCGACGTCGGCGGCCCGCCGCGTCCCGAAGGAGCGCCCCCTTGGAACGTCCCCTCCCGGCCCTGTCCGTCACCGCAGTCCTCGCCGCAGCGGCGATCGGCGGCGCATTGCTCTTCGCCGCGCAGCCGGGGGCGAGCCCGCGCGCAGCGTGGGCCGTCGGCGAAGTGGCTGCCACCTACGTCTACGTTCACGCGAACGACGCGAGCCCGCAGGTCTACGCGTTCAGCCTGGGCGGCGACGGTTCGTTGACGGCGGTCGCGGGGTCGCCGTTCGCCGAGGGCGGCAGCGCGGGCGACTGCTCCGGCTTCTGCAACGCCATGACGTCGTCCGCGCTGCGCGGAACGCTGCTCACGGCGAACGGTTCGGGCGTCGCGTCGCTCGCCGTCGCGGGCGACGGCTCCGTTGCGCCGGTCGGGGGATCGCCCTTCTCCTACGACGTCGCCGAACTCGGCACGTCCGTCGCCACTGTCGAGGTCGGGGGGCGCGCGTTCGTGTACGCGAGTCAGTACTTCGGCGACGCGGTGGACGGCTTCGAGATCGCGTCCGACGGCACGCTGACGCGCATCCCGGGGATGCCGCTCACGGGCATCGACAGCGTGGGAGTCATCGCGGGCGGCGGCGACAAGCTGTTCGTCTGCGACGAGAAGCACCACCGGCTCCGCGCGTTCAAGGTCGGCGCCGACGGCACGCTCACGGCGTCCTCCACGAAGCCGACGAAGGTCCCGGGCCGCGGGCCGATCTACTTCGTCACCGCCGACCCGACGGGTGCGTTCGTCTTCACCGGCGAGTGGAAGAAGGGCAGGTCGATCTTCGCGTTCCGCTCCGACGCGACGACGGGCAAGCTCGCGAAGCCGAAGGCCTTCGGTCTGAAGGTGAAGGACGCCGACGGGGGGATCTCGGTCGCGAGCAACGGACTCGTCGCGGTCTTCGCGTCGAAGGGCCCGAAAGATGTGCAGATCCTGCGGTTCGCTGAAAACGGACGGTTCAAGAAGCTCGGCGTCCCGCAGGCGTCGGGCTTCACGCACGTGACGACGCATGCGTTCTCGCCGGACGGCGCGTTCCTCATCGCATCCGACGGGGGTCTCGACGAGACGCGCAGTTACTCGGTGGACGCCGTCACCGGAAAGCTCAGCCTCGTGGACACGGAGCCGACGCCCGGGTCCGGCTCCCTCAACGGAATTGCAATCCTGCAGCGGTGAGGAGGCGTCCGTGACCACGGAGTTCGTCGGAGAGAAGATCGCGCCGGTGGCGGGCACGTTCGACACGACCGCCATGTCGCGCGGGGAGCCCGGGCTGCCGCAGCGGTTCGTCTGGCGCGGCGAGGAGCACGAGATCGTCGAGGTGCTGGAGACGTGGCACGAGACCGGCGCTTGCACGCACGGGAGTAAGGAGCGCTACGTCAAGAAGCACTGGTCGCGCGTGCGCACGAAGGCCGGCGTCGAGATGAAGATCTCGTTCGACCGCACTGCGCGCACCCCGAAGGAGCTGCGCGCGGCGTGGTGGCTGCACTCGATCGACGTCTGACTGCGCCCGGGCGTCGCCGAGCGAGCGGAGCCCCGCCCCGTCCGTAGGCGCCCCGGAGGCGGGATCGTAGAGTGGCCCGGCTCCGGAGGTCCCCCCGATGATTCAGAAGACAGACCGCGTTCCGACGACGTCCCAGGCGGGCGTCACCCGCGATCCGTTCCCGTCTGCCGAGAAGATCTACGTCGCGGGGAGCCGCCCCGACCTGCTCGTGCCGATGCGCCGCGTGAACGTGGGGGCGACGCGCCTTCCGGTCGGCGCCGACGGCAAGGTCCGGACCGTCCCGAACCCCCCGGTCGTCCTCTACGACACCTCCGGCCCCTACACCGACCCTGCCGTCGAGATCGACGTGCGGCGCGGGCTCGCAGCTCTCCGCGAGCGATGGATCGTCGAGCGCGGGGACACCGTCGAGACGGCCGGGCCGTCGTCCGAGTACGTCCGGTCACGCGAGAGCCTGCCTGAGGTCGCGGCCCTCCGGTTCCCCGGCCCCCGTCGCCCGCGCCGGGCGGCGCCGGGGAAGAACGTTTCGCAGATGCACTACGCGCGGCGGGGGATCGTCACGCCGGAGATGGAGTTCGTCGCGATCCGGGAGAACCTGAAGCGGCAGCAGGCGCGCGAATACCTCGCGCAGCACCCGGGGAACTCGTACGGCGCGTCGATCCCCGAGGACGTCACGCCGGAGTTCGTGCGCGACGAGGTGGCGCGCGGCCGGGCGATCATCCCGGCGAACGTGAACCACCCCGAGAGCGAGCCGATGGCGATCGGCCGCAACTTCCTCGTGAAGATCAACGCGAACATGGGTACGTCGGCCGTCACCTCGTCGATCGAGGAGGAGGTCGAGAAGATGGTGTGGGCGATCCGCTGGGGCGCCGACACGGTGATGGACCTCTCGACGGGCCGGAACATCCACGAGACGCGTGAGTGGATCATGCGCAACTCGCCGGTGCCGATCGGCACCGTTCCGATCTACCAGGCGCTCGAGAAGGTGAACGGCAAGGCCGAGGACCTGACCTGGGAGCTCTTCCGCGACACGCTCATCGAACAGGCCGAGCAGGGCGTGGACTACTTCACGATCCACGCCGGCGTGCTGCTCCGCTACGTGCCGCTCACGGCGCGGCGGGTGACGGGCATCGTCTCGCGCGGCGGGTCGATCCTCGCGAAGTGGTGTCTCGCGCACCACCAGGAGAACTTCCTCTACACGCACTTCGAGGAGATCTGCGAGATCATGAAGGCGTACGACGTCGCCTTCTCGCTCGGCGACGGTCTCCGCCCCGGCTGCATCGCCGACGCCAACGACGCCGCGCAGTTCGCGGAACTGGAGACCCTCGGCGAACTGACCAAGATCGCGTGGAAGCACGACGTGCAGGTCATGATCGAGGGCCCGGGCCACGTGCCGATGCACATGATCCAGGAGAACATGACGCGGCAGTTGAAGGTCTGCCACGAGGCGCCCTTCTACACGCTCGGACCGCTCACGACCGACGCGTCGCCCGGCTACGACCACATGACGTCGATGATCGGCGCCGCGATGATCGGCTGGTTCGGCACCGCGATGCTCTGCTACGTGACGCCGAAGGAGCACCTCGGTCTCCCCGACCGCGAAGACGTCAAGCAGGGCGTGCTCGCCTACCGCATCGCCGCCCACGCGGCCGACCTGGCGAAGGGCCACCCCGGCGCCCAGGCGTGGGACAACGCGCTGTCGAAGGCGCGCTTCGAGTTCCGCTGGAACGATCAGTTCCATCTGGCGATGGACCCCGATACGGCCGAGCGGTACCACGACGAGACGCTGCCCGCCGATGGGGCGAAGACGGCCCACTTCTGCTCGATGTGCGGCCCGAACTTCTGCTCGATGCGGATCACGCAGGACGTGCGCGACTACGCCGCCGAGAAGGGCGTCGCCGACGCGACCGAGGCGCTCCGCACGGGCATGGACGAGATGAGCCGGAAGTTCCGCGAGGGCGGCGCCGAGGTGTACGTGGCCGCGAAGGACCAGCCGCCGGCGCCGTGACCCTGCGGGAATCGACACGGCCCGTCGGGGATCGCTCCCCGGCGGGCCGTTCGCGTTTCCGGGCCGGCGTTCAGAACGCCAGGAACGTCACGATGATGAAGATCGGGATGAGGATTCCGACGCTGTACATCATGTAGCCGAAGAAGCTCGGCATCTTGACGCCGGACGAGTCCGCGATCGCCTTGACCATGAAGTTCGGGCCGTTGCCGATGTAGCTGTTTGCGCCCATGAAGACCGAGCCGAGCGCGATCGCGCGGAGGAACGCCGGGCCGGTCGGGGTCTCGAGGAGCGGTCCCAGGTGATCGACGCTCAGCGGAACGGCCGGCGTCGAGTTCAGGCCGCAGGCGACGGACGAGAACGTCAGGTAAGTGGGCGCGTTGTCGAGGAAGCTCGACAGCGACCCAGACCACCAGAAGAACTCTTGCGGGGTGTCCACGCCGAGTGAAGCGCCGTGCATCTCGAGGTACATCAGCGCCGGGATCATCGTGACGAAGATGCCCGCGAAGAGTACGGCGACCTCGATGATCGGTCCCCACGAGAACGCGTTCTTGGCGCGGACGTCCTTCGACGTGGTCGCCATGGAAGCCGCGGCGAGGGCGAGCATGGCGCCGTCGCGTACGAACCAGAGGTGCTCGGGGACGAGTGCCGCCGCGGCGACCACGCCGATGAGCAGCAGGAAGTTGAGCTTCCCGTGGACCGAGATCGGTTCCAGGTGCTCGACGTCCGACTTCAGCGCCGCGGCGGTCTCCTTCTTGATCTGGATGGTGTCCCAGACGAAGTAGATCGCCAGCAGCGCGCCGACGACCGACGCCCACACCGGCCAGAGGCGCAGCGTCCAGAGGAACGGAACCCCGTGGAGGTAGCCGAGGAAGAGCGGGGGATCGCCGAGCGGCGTGAGGCACCCGCCGCAGTTGCTCACGATGAAGATGAAGAAGATCACTGTGTGAACGACGTGCTTGCGCTCGCTGTTCGTCCGGAGGAGCGGACGGATGAGCAGCATCGACGCCCCGGTAGTTCCGATGACGCTCGCCAGCACCGCCCCGAGCGCAAGGAACATCGTGTTGACGCGGGGCAGCGCGCGCAGGTCGCCATCGACGAAGATCCCGCCCGAGATCGTGAAGAGCGATCCCAGGAGCACGATGAACGACACGTACTCCTGTGCGGTGTGGGGGAGTTTGTGGCCGAGCCCGGTCGAGAGCAGCCAGATCGCAACGGGCAGCGAGAGGACCGTCGCGACGATGCCCTTGTTCTTGTTGTGCTCCCACCAGTGCCCGACCGCGAGCGGCAGGACGGCGATGCAGAGGAGCAAGATCGCGAAGGGGAGGACGAGGTACAGCGGGACGTCGTGAGCTGGGTCCATGCTTGTCTCCTGGGCCGGATTCGAGCGAAGTTACGTCCGAACTGTCGGCGAAGGCACGCGGATTCTGTTTCTGGCTGCGCGAAAGACGGACACCGAGGCTGCGTGCACGGACTGCACGGCCGCGGCGTCAGCCCGGACGGCGTCGACGTCGCAGCGAGTTCAGCCCGAGCGCCCCGAGGAAGACCACGAGCGCCGCCAGCGTGCAGGTCGGCCCGGTCGGGGTGTCCTGATCGCACGAGAAGACGAAGCCGGCGGTGGCGCTCGCGACGGCGGCGGCAGCCGACGTCCCGAAGACCGTCGCCGTGCTGCGCCCGAGGACGAGCCCGGTCGCTGCCGGGAGCACGAGGAAGCCGAACACGAACAGCGTTCCCGTCGCGTGGACACCGGTCGCCGCGACGAGCGCGAGCGACGCGAAGAACAGCGCGTCCCAGAGGCCGGTGCGGACGCCCAGGGTGGCGGCCGTCTCGCGGTCGAAGGTGACGAGGAGCATCGGCCGGAGCGCGAGCGTGTGGAGGAGGAGCACGGGGAGCAGCGCCGCAGCGAGCCCCGGCAGGTCCGGTGCGTGGATCGCCAGGACGTTCCCTTCGACCAGGTGGCGGATCTCGTCGATCCCCGCGGCGCTCTGCTGGACGATCAGGATCGTGGCCGACGCAGCGCCCACGAACAGGACGCCTGCGAGCGCGTCCTGGCCGAGCCACGACCGGCGCGCGCCGACCGCGAGCACCGCGACGCCCGCGGTGACGAGGAGCAGCGCCGCGGCGTCGTGGTTCCCGAAGATCGGCCAATCCACGCACAGGAACGACAGCGCGATGCCGAGCGCGGCGATCTGCGGAAGGGCCACTCCGACGACCACGAGGCGCCGCGCGACGACGTGGACGCCGATGAGCGAGCACGCGAGCGCGACGACGAGGCTCGCGACGAACGACGGCCAAAACAGGCGAAGGGTGTCGAGCGTGGCGTTCACGTCGCGCTCCCGCGCGCCGACTCCTGGCCGGGCATGGCACGGATGAGTTGGTGCGACCCAACGCGTGCGGTTTCGACCGGGCAGCCGTAGATCCGTCCGAGGGACTCCGACGTCAGTACGGCTGCCGGGGGACCGAACGTCGCCTTCCCGTCGTGGAGGATGCCGACGGCGTCCGCCTCGTCGGCGACCAGGTGCAGCGAGTGCGTCACGAGGAGCACCGCGAGGCCGCGTTCGGCGCGGATCGTCCGAACGAGGGCGAGGAGTTCGGCCTCGGCGCGGACGTCCATCCCGGTCGTCGGCTCGTCGAGAACGAGCACAGTCGGCCGCACGGACAGAGCGCGCGCGATGAGCACGCGCTGCTTCTGTCCGCCGGAGAGGTCACGGAACGTCCGGTCCGCGGCGGAGCCGATCCCGACGGCGTCGATCGACTCGCAGGCCGCCGCGCGGGCGGCGGCGCCCGACGCGGCGCCGATGCGGGCGAACATCTCGACCACTTCGCGGGCGCGGAACCGGAACAGCGGTTCGAGCGCGTCGCGTTGCGGGACGTGGCCCGCGCGCCAGGCCGGGCTGCGGTCGATGCGGCCCGCGATCGGTTCCGCGAGGCCAAGCAGCGCCCGCAGGAGCGTGGACTTCCCGGCCCCGTTCGGCCCTACGATCCCGAGGGTCTCGCCCGGCCGGAGTGTGAAGGAGATCTCACGGACGACGGGGCGCCCCGCCCATCCCACGGCCGCCGAGGCGACCGTGAGGAGCGGCGCACCGTCGCGCGGGGCGCTCGTGGTCACTTCGCCGCTCCTGCATCTTCCGCCGCGAAGGCCTTCGTGAGCGCGTCCACGTCGGTCTTGAGCATGGCCAGGTACGTGGACGTCCCATCGACCGAGTCCGGTTGGTGGCAGAGTCGCACCGCTGCGCCGCCGACCGCCCCGGCGACCGCCTGCGCGGTTCGTTCCGGCTGGAAGACGGTGTGGAGCACGGTCTTCAGGCCATCCGCCTTCATCTTCGCGACGACCGCCTGCAGGTGCTTCGGCGTCGGCGGGACGCCCGGCTTGGGCTCCAGTTGTGCGGCCTCCTCGACGTGGAAGCGATCGAGCAGGTAGAGGAATGTGCCGTGGTAGACGACGACCTTGCGCCCGGCGTAGGGCGCGAGCGCCGCCGCGTGGCCGCCGAGCTTGTCCGCGAGTCCGCGTTCCTGCAGGAACCCGAGGAGCGTGCCGTCGCGAAGGCGCCGCTCGAGGCGATCCGCCGGCTGCGCCGCGAGGACGTCTGCGCCGAACATCGCGACGTCCACGCGCGACTTGAAGTCGCCGAGGCGGGTCTTGAACCGCGCGGCGACGTCCGGTGCGAGCGCCGCGAACGCGTCTGCGATGGTTGTTGCCGCCGTCTTGGCGCGCACCGGGTCGGTCAGGTAGTGCGGATTGCCGCCCGCGTGGACGTCGCCGTGGGAGCGGTCCACGACGCCCGTGGGGACCTCGAGCGGGTCGATTCCCTTCGACGCGTCCACGTACCCGGGCTTCCCCGGCTGGATCTTCGTGTTGCGCGAGTCGCCGAGGAGGAGCGGTTCGTAGCCGACCTCAAGCTCGAGGCCGGTGACGACGAGAACGTCGGCCGCCGCAGCTGCGCGCACGAACGACGGACGCGCCTCGAGGAAGTGCGGGTCCTCGGGGCCCTTCATCAGGCAGGTCACCTCGACGTCGTCGCCACCGACTTCCTTCGCGAGCTCGCGCAGGTCGGTGGTGGTCGTGAGGACCTTCAGTTTCGGCGCGTCCGCGTGTGCGGGCGGCGACGGGGAGAGCGCGAGCGCCGCGATCGCGACCACCGCGGCGACGGAGAGGAACAGCCTGTGGTGCATGGGGGTGTGGGCCTTCATTGGAGTGTGGGATTCTCTAGAACTTGTGCGCGCCGTGCTTGCCGAGGTTGAACTCGATCTGCAACCACACGGACGTGACCCGGTCGTCGAGCGCGGCGGAGTCGTCGCTGTTCACCTGGAGCCGGAGCTTGGCGAACTCGCTGGTGTAGTACGTCAGCGCCGCGGACCACCGAGTGCGGTCGTCGAGGCCGGGCGTCGCGTCGAACCGCCCGCTGAACGAGTCGTAGCGTGCGCCGAGGGTCCAGTCGCGTTGGAACCCCCAGGTGGCCTGCGACGTCCAGCCGGAGTCGTTCAGCGTGTCGCCGCCGCCCGGGGTGTCGTACGCGAACTGGCGCCCGAGCCACTCGGTGCGGAACGACACGAACGGGAACCCAGCTTCCGCGTCGAGCGGTCGCCACTTCGCAGTGAAATCGGCTCCGAGCACGCGGGCGTCGCGGCTGTCGGAAGCACCCGACGGCCCCCACACACCCGAGACACCGAGAAGCACTGGGATCTCGTCGGAGGCGTCGATCGAGAGCGCGGCGCGCGCGGAACGGGCCATGTCGTTGAAGGTGCGTACGTCTCTCGTCGGCGCCGCGCCGACCGGCGGCTCGCCTGAGAGGAAGGGGGCCATCGTCTCGCCGTTCGCGTTCTGGATCGCGGCAGTCAGTTCAAGGGGCACGTCGGTTCCGAGCCAAGAGACCTGGACACCCGGGCCGCGCATGCCGTCGCCGCCGAGCATGCGTCCGCTGACGACCGGCACATCCACGAAGTCCCATGCGTGCGGGTGCGTCGGGTTGTGTCGGCCGAACTGCGTGAGGAACTGACCGGCCTTCACCTGGAACCCGCTCGGGAGACTCGATGTCGTGGCGCAGGCCTCCTCCAACTCGACCTCGGTCTCGCCCTCGGGCGACAGCAGCGTGACGATGTTCGCGTTCGCTGTGAAGTACGGGTCCACCGCGCCGGAGAACGTGAGCTCCACGTTCTGGACGGTGAAGCCGCGCTTCTTGGGGTCGTGACCGCCCGCCTGCAGTGCCTGGATCGTGGACTCGTCGGCGGAGGAGAACCCTCCGGTGACGAGCGCGTTGAGCGACACGTCGATCAGGCGGAACTGCGGCTGCGTTGACGGCGACGCGGGGATTCGCGTCTTCACGGCGTCGAGGTCGTCCACGAGGCGGTCGATCTGCTCCTGGAGGGCGGAGGGCGCGACGGCCGGGGCGCGGCCCGTGACGCCGAGCGAGCGCTTCAGTTCGTCGATCTCGCGCTGATGGCGGGTTTCCATCTCCTGCATGCGGCGGTTCATGTCGTCGATCTGGCGTCGGAGCGTCTCGTCGTCCGCACGGGCGGTGATCGCGCCCGGGCCGAACCCGGCGGCGGTGACGGTGACGACGGCGAACGCCGTGGGAATCCTGGGGAAGGGCATGGTGTCTCCGGTGGTTGAAAGGGGGAGGCGCCTGCGAACGGCAGGCGCGCACGTCCCGGGCGTCGATCGACGCCGATCAGGCCGGCGGCATCCCAGGCGGGAAGCGGCCGTGACGGGGACGACGCCCGCGAACGGGCGTGGATGCAACGAAACGACGACTCGACGGCTACGAGCGGACCGGAGGGCCGCGAGGCGAGTGGGCGACGTCGCAGTCGAGCGATGTGAGCACCTGCGGCGCACGGCGTGCGGCGTGGTGGACCGCGTCCGTGCGTTGGATGCCGATCGGGGGAGCGGAGACCGTCGCGCCGATCGTGGCGAACGCCGCGTCGCAGACGGAACAGGCGTGGCCTCTGTGCGCCGCGTCGCCCGTGTGAATCGCACCTGCGAAGGCGAGGACGACGAGCACGAGGACGAGGAGCAGCCCGACTGCGCGACGCGCGTCGGGATGCGGGAACCGCCGGAGACACGCTTGTATCACGAACGCATACGGTGACGGCCCGAGCGAGACGCGTCAAGCGGATTGTCGCGGCGCGGCGGTGTCGGAGCTGCCGGGACGTCGGGAACTCAGGGCGCCTGGGAGTGCCGCGTGCCGGACAATGCCCGCGTGCGTCGTACCGTCGGACTGCTCGCGCTCGCCGGGATCGTGGCGGCAGTCGCGCTCGCATGGACCACGTGCAGCGGGCCGGCCGCCGTCGACGCGCCGCCGGTGGGTGATGGGGGTGCTCCCGCGCCGAGAACCGGCACGCCGCCGACGAGAGCTCCCCGCCCGGAGCGCCTCTCGCGGCCGCGCGCGGCCCGGCCCGGCGAGGCGCCCGGGTCTCCGGCGGCGGCGACGTCCGGTCCAGCGCCCGAAGCGGTCGCCGCTCCGATGATCGCCGGTGAACTCCCCGAGGACGCGCTCGGGACAGGCCCGTGCGAGCTCTTCCTGAACCTCGTGGACGACTCGACCGGCGCCCCGCTCGCGGCGAAGGTCCGTCTCTGGCGCCTTGGCGTGCCGGAAGACGAACGGTGGACCGCGGGGGACCACGTCCAGAAGAAGGGGAACGTCCCGGCCGAGGGCATCCGCTGGAGCGCGCTCCCGGCCGGGCGGTACCTCGTGCAGGTGGACGCGCAGCGCCGCGCCGCGGCGGCGATCCCGGTCGTTGCGCTCGACCGTGCCGCGTCGGTGACGGTGCGCGCGCAGATGCCGCGGACGTTTCCGGTCCGGGTGATCGTCTGCGACGCGTTCGGTGGGCGGATCGACTCGGCGTCCGTGAAACGCGGGGCGGGCGGGAGCAGTCTGCGATCCCCGCGTCCGCCTGTTGCGGTCGTGCCGCGGCGTCCCCGTGTCGAGGACACGAGCGCGACGTTCGGGATGGGCGGCGGTTCCTCGTCGTTCTTCACGTCGCGACGCGCGACGCCGATCGTCGGCGGGCCCGACGGGTTCGAGTTGGGGACGATCACGGAGGGCTCGAACGAAGGCGAGCCGAGGGCGACCTGGACGCTCTCGTTCGCCGAGGGCTGCAACGTGGATGTGCGGGCTGTGGGGGAGGAAGCCGGCAAGGGCACGTACGTCGCGTTCACGGAACCGCTGGCTCCGATCGTCGCTGGCGTGCACCTCCCGGACGGCCGCCTCGCGGCCGACGCCGGCGCGAAGGTCACGGCGGCGTGCATCGCCGTCCTCCGCGGACCGACGGATCCAGCAGATCGCTGGCGCGACGCGGTCGTGGAGGTGCGCGTTGCACTCGGCGGGTTCCTGGATGCGACGTTCGAGCACCGCGTCGGCGAGTCGCCGCCGCAGATCGTGATGGCGGCGGCAGGCGCGGAGTTCGAGGTGAAGTGACCCGGCGGTCGGTGGCTGTCCCTCCCATGTGATAGTGTTTTGTTGTCATGATCGAAATCGCGACTGACCGACGCCGGATCGAGGCGGAACCGGACGAAAGCGCCCATGAGAGCGCCGTCGTCCTCGGGCGACGGTTCGTCGTGCTCAGGCTCGATCTTGCGCGTGAGTTGCTGCGGATCGAAACGACGAGGACCTTCGTCGCGCACGATTGCGTGTCGATCGAGGAGTACGGCGCAAGGTACGTCGGGATCTCGGCGCGCGACGCGCGGGAACTCGTCGATCTCGGCCGCGCGCTCGACGTCGCGCCCGCCCCCCAGACCGCGAGGGCGATGGGCGTCGTGCCGAGCGGAGGCGGGGAGGCCGTGGCGACCGAGCAGGGAACCGTCACAGAGGCCGCCGAGGCGAGCATGACCGTCGCAGACGCCGTCCGAGCCGGTGCTCTCTCCGTGGAGCGGGCGGCGGCCGTGGGACGGATGATCAAGACGCCTGGCCTCGTGCACGACGGCGAGGACCCGGTTGCGCTCGCGATGGCAGGCTCGATGCACCAGGTCCGCACGACGATCCGCGTGCGAGAGGAGGAGATCGCGCAGGACGTGGCAGTCGTCCCCGTCGGTCTCGCCGTGACTGTCTCCGCGAGAGACGGCTTTCGCCGGGCTCGGTCCGTTGCCTCGGAGCGCGCTGGAACGATGCTCACCGAAGGGGAGACGTTCTCGGTTGTCGTCGAGCACTATCTGGAGACCTTCGATCCGTCTCGACTTGGCGAGGGAACGCGTCGCGCCATCGACACGTCGGAGACGCCCGGCCAGCGGTACATCCCAGCGGCGGTCAGGCGCGCGGTGAGGGAGCGATCGGGCGAGCGGTGCGAGGTCCCCGGGTGCCCGCACGGGACGTTCCTGGAGTTCGCGCACGTCGAGCCCCATCGCGTCGGTGGTTCGCGTGAAGAGGGCAACCTGGTCCGCGTCTGCGGCGGGCACCACGTACTCCTCGACGCGGGGCGTGTTCGGGTGGCGTCGATGGCGGGTGGGCATCCGGCGTTCTGTGACGCACGCGGAGGGCCGCTGGGCGACAGGACGGCGCGATCGTCGTGCGACGGCCTCGGTGGGGGCACTTCGTCGGACGTGGGGCCGGACAACGCCGTTTCCGAAGACGCCGTCTTCGAGAACGCCGTCTTCGAGAACGCGCGGAACAGCCGAGACGCGCAACCGGCGAAAGACAACGTCCCGTCCGGACGTGCCACGCGGCGGGCCGATCCCGACCGCCACGCCGGAGCCCGGGGCGACGCTGCTTACCGCGACCTCTCCGACTTCGGCGACTCCGGCTCTGACCAGGTGGCGGAGCGCGCGCCGCCCTACGAGCGCGGAGAGGTGGCGCCGCGGGCGCTCCCGACCTGGGGGCTCGCGCCGCGATCGACCTCGATCCCGCGTTCGCACACTCGCCAACGTTTGGAAGCGATGACGCACGCACCGCGGCGCGGCCGATGTCGTCCGCCGCCGGCGATCAGTCGATCGAGAACTTCACCCCCTGCGCGAGCGGGAGATCGGTGCCCCAGTTGATCGTGTTCGTCTGGCGACGCATGTAGGTCTTCCACACGTCACTGCCGGCTTCGCGACCGCCGCCAGTCTCCTTCTCCCCGCCGAACGCGCCGCCGATCTCGGCGCCGGAGGTGCCGATGTTCACATTGGCGATTCCGCAGTCCGAGCCGACGGCGGAGAGGAACTGCTCCGACGCGCGGACGGAGTTCGTGAAGATCGCGCTGGAGAGGCCCTGCGGGACGTCGTTCTGGTGATGGATCGCTTCGTCGAGCGACGCGACGTCGAACACGTACAGGATCGGTGCGAAGACCTCTTCCTTCGAGCACGCGAAGCCGAGGGGAGCCTTGACGATCGTCGGTTCGACGTAGTTGCCGGGTCGATCGATGACGCGGCCGCCGCAGAGCACGTCGCCGCCGGCGTGGCGAATGGCGTCGATCGTCCGGCGGAAGGTCTCAACCGCGCCGCGGTCGATGAGCGGCCCGCACATCGTGCCCGGCTCGGCGGGGTCGCCGACGGGGATCTTCCCGTATGCGGCAACGAGCCGGCGTGTGAAGTCCGCTGCGATTCCCTTCTGGAGGAACAGCCGACGCGTGGTCGTGCAACGCTGACCGGCGGTGCCGACGGCGCCGAACGCCACGGCCGTCAGGGCGAGACGCAGGTCGGCGTCGTCCATGACGATGACCGCGTTGTTGCCGCCGAGTTCGAGGAGCGACCGTCCCAGGCGTGCGGCGATCCTCGGCCCGATCTGGCGGCCCATTGACGTGGATCCCGTCGCGGAGACGAGTGGCACGCGGTGGTCTGCGACCATCGGTTCGCCGACGGTGTGACGGTCGCCGATCGCGCAGTTGAAGACGCCCCGCCAGCCCGTGCGCTCGAGAACACGATCGACGATCCGGCAAACAGCGAGTGCCGTCAGCGGCGTGCGCTCGGAGGGCTTCCAGACGACGACATCGCCGCAGATGCCCGCGAGGAAGGCGTTCCACGACCACACGGCGACGGGGAAGTTGAACGCGCTGATCACCCCGACCGTCCCGATCGGGTGCCACTGTTCGATCATGCGGTGGCGCGGCCGTTCGCTCTGGATGACGAGGCCGTAGAGCTGCCGGGACAGGCCGACCGCGAAGTCGGCCATGTCGATCATCTCCTGCACCTCGCCCAGCCCCTCCGTGACGACCTTGCCCGCCTCGAAGGTCACGAGCGCCCCGAGGTCCTCCTTCGCCTTGCGGAGCTCGTCGCCGATCTGCCGGACGACTTCGCCGCGCTGCGGAGCCGGGCACATCTTCCACCGCTCGAACGCCACGAGCCCGGCGCTGACGCAGCGCTCGTAGTCCTCCTTGGTCGCGTGGCTGACGCGAGCGAGGACCGCGCCGTCGCGCGGCGAGTGGACCACGATCGGCGGCAGACTCGAGTCCGTGTGGAACTCGCCGTCGTAGCAGCCGGGATTGACGCCCACGGGGTCGATCCCGAGGCGGCGGAGGAGCGCAGGGATGTCGTGCATCTCCCCAGTCTCGAACCCTGCCGAGGCGGGACAATCTTTTGTCCCGCGCGATTCGTTCGGACAGGCGAGTCGTCGGAGCGGTGTGATCCACGGAACCGGCGATGCACGAACCAGCTCGCGCGGCCATCTGGCGCATGGATGAGTGACGCATGTCTCGCCGCGCCCCGTGCCCTGCGCTAGCCTCCCCGGTTCCGAGGCAGCACGGATGCTGCCTCGGCCCCTCCGACGGAGACGATCCCCATGGACGCGAACCTCCTCCAGACTCCGAAGCACGCCGTCGCCGTGATCGGCGCAGCGTGCTCCGGCGCCGAGTGCGCTGAGATCCTCGCCAATTCCGGTTGCCTCGTGACAGTGTTCGAGCAGAACGCGCGGCCGTTCGGCAAGATCGAGGACGGCCTGCCGCGCTGGCACGCGAGGCAGCGGTCGCAGGAGTACGTGAAGATCGCCGACAAGCTCTGCAAGCCGGGGATCACGTACGTCCCGAAGACGGCGCTCGGCAAGGACCTGTCGATCGACGAACTGCGCTCGTGGGGCTTCAGCGCGATCGTGCTCGCTTGCGGTGCATGGCGCGATCGTCCTGTCGGCGTTCCGGGTGACGCACAGGCCGTGGGCAACGGTCTCGTGTACCAGAACCCCTTCATCTACTGGTTCAACCACCACGAGGAGAAGTCGTACGACGGACCGCGCTACCAGCCGGTGGACGGTGCCCTCGTCATCGGCGGTGGACTCGCGTCGATCGACTGCGCGAAGGCTCTGATGCTCGAGACGGTAGCGGAGAAACTCCGCGCGCGCGGCG
This sequence comes from Planctomycetota bacterium, assembly GCA_021414065.1. Taxonomy (GTDB): domain Bacteria; phylum Planctomycetota; class JAJSAM01; order JAJSAM01; family JAJVHW01; genus JAIOPE01. Next base: position 8,464 of record JAIOPE010000002.1, on the reverse strand, counting down.
AGCACGTGGACATCGCCGAAATGGAGCACGGCGGCATCGCGAAGGAACTCGCAGCGAAGAACCTGACGCTCGGCGACCTCGGTCTGAAGGGGTGCACGCTCATCTACCGGCGCAGCGTTCGCGAGATGCCGATCGCCGCGTTCAAGGACGGGGCCGATGAAGCGTCGAAGCTGAACACGATGTCCGTCCGCGAGAAGCTCATGAAGAACGTGCAGGACAAGTTCCTGTGCGGGTTCCGCGGGAACGTCGCCCCGAAAGAGTTCGTCTTCGGCGCGGACGGCAAGGTCTGTGGTCTGAAGGTCATCACCACGAAGACCGAGGGCCGAAAGGTGGTCGAAGTCGCGGGAACCGAAGAAGTGCTGCCGACGACGATGCTCGTCTCCTCGATCGGGTCCATCCCCGAGCCGATTCCGGGACTTCCCGTGAAGGGCGAGTTCTACGATTTCGTCGATTGGGACCTGGGCCGGTTCGCGGCGCTTCCGGAGTTCTTCGGCGTCGGCAACGTAGTGACGGGACAGGGCAACATCGCCATCTCCCGCCGCCACGCGAAGGCCGTGTCCGATGCACTCGTGGCCCGCTACATGGGCGTCGGCGACGCCCCGTTGAATGAGCCGGGCGGTGTTCTCGCCGGTGCGGAGGCTCGCGGCGCGGCCGCGGCAGACGCCGTGCAGGCGCAGATCCAGAAGTTGCCGAAGCTCGAGACCGCGAAGCTGCAGGCGCTCCACGCGCGCATTCTCGCCCGGCAGACGGCCGTTGGGTACTCGGGCGACATGAAGGCGTGGGTCGCGGCCCACACGCCGCCGGACCGGGTCTAGCTCGGATCACGCACGGAAGTTCGCGCTTGGACAAGCCCACTCGTTGCGGACTGGCCGACCGCCGCGCTGGCGTGGGGTGATAGAGCAGACGCGACGGTCCCCGCCTCGTCGGCGGGTCCGCGGGTCTCGTTCTGAACGGCGTGCCAAGGGGCGAACGCGCCCCGAGTCGGCACAGCGTGCAGGCGCAGGACAGGTCCACCGTTGCACCGTGAACCCTCCGGCGCACTCACGGCTGGACGGCGTCTCATCCTGATCGGTCGCGCGCGTCTCGTGACGCGTACGGGTACCATCCGGATGCCGCGCAGTTCGTTGGCGCGTGGCGACAGCATCACGGAGTACGAGCCTCCCGGCACTCGTTCCCGTCGACGGAGATCAGCATGTTCCATGTTCGCGCGATCGCAATCCTCGTTGGCGTGACTGCGCTGGGGACCCTGGTTGGTCACGCGCCGCGCGCCGGCGCCGACGTTGATGTCGAGTTGCGCAACGGCGACATCGTCGCCGGGTCGTTCCTGCCGTCGAGCGAGACCGAGTCCTACTCCTTCCACCTCCCGAAGGGGGCGAAGCTCGCGCTCGCTGCCGTCGGCAGGAAGGTGAAGAAGGTCGCTGCGCCGAAAGTCACGGCGCAACTGTTCGATGGCGAGGGAGTCCAGACCGGGCAGGCGCAGACGAAGAGCCTGGCCACCGGCACGAAAATCATCGGATTCGTAGCGAGTGAGTCGGCCACGCACACGACGCGGATTACGTCGAGTGCGAGCGGTGATTACGTGTTCTCTGCGCGATGGAAGAGCCCGTCGGGAACGCGCAAGACGCCGGTGACGTTTGGGTTCTCCGGGGATGAGTTTTCGGCGCCGTTTGCGGGCGACGTCGGCGCCGTGGTCTCCGTGACGGTCGCTGCGGCGAAGGGATCTCCGTCGATCCCGCGCGTTCTCGCCATCGAGTCGGCGGACGGTGAGTGGTTCAGCGATTTCGTAGACGAGCCGGCCAACGTCAGCGCGCCGTCCCACACGGTTCGCAATGTCCGACTCGGCGGCGTCGGCGGCGACTATCTCGTCAGCGTTGCGGAGACGGGCGACGACGGCGGCGACGCAGTCCTCAGCATCACCATCAAGCCGCCCAAGATCAAGCCGCGCAAGGTCGACGTCAGCACGAAGCGGACGGGATCGAGTCCGGACAATCAGTACGGCAAGGGGGTCGTCCTCGGCCCCGAGGGCGGCGAGTTCCAGATCGACGGAGCGGGCGCCGGGTCGATCATCGAAGGCGCGTCCGCGTCGATCCCGGCCGGGGCGCTCGGCGCGCCGGTTGTGATCGTCATCTCCACAGGCCCGACGATGATCCCCCCCGGCCCGAAGAAGCAACCGAAGGGCCCCGGCGTCAGCTTCGGCCCGGACGGCCTCCAGTTCAAGGCCGGCGCGGGCGGTGAGAAGGTCTTCCTGACAATCCCATTCAACCCGGCCGATTTCAACGGTGACTACTCGGCGCTCGACGTCTACGTGCAGGACGGGAAGGGGGTCACGGCGCTCGTCGAGCCGAAGTCGGAGTACGTCATCGACCCTGTCGCCAAGACTGTCACATTCCCGGTGGCGCACTTCTCGACCTACCAGGTTTTCGGCCCCGTGCTTCCGCGACTCGGCGATCTGAACAGCGACGGGTTCGACGATCTAGTCGTGCCGGCTCCGCAGGCGAACGGGGGAGCCGGTCGCGTGTATGTGTTCTTTGGCGGCGCGAGCTTCGCGGCCACCTCCGCATCGGCCGCAGACGTCACCCTCGCGCCGTCGGCTGCTTCCGGCGTGACGTCGTTTGGCGCCGACGTGGCGGTGGGGGATCTCAACGGCGACGGGATTGCCGACCTCGCCGTCGGCGCTCCCGCCGACGGGGCAGGCGGTCGCGTGATCGTGTACCCGGGCGGCGCATCCTTCGGCACCGCGGCGTCCACATCCGCGTTCGTATCCGATCGCCGCACGGGTGCTCTCGGTTACCGCGTGCTCATCGCCGACCTGACCGACGACGGGATCGGCGATCTTGTCGCGAGTGACACGTTGTATCTGGGCACTGGCGGCGCAAACGAGGGTGCAGTGTTCATCCTTCCGGGCGCGGTCGGGTTCTCCGGTGGCGTCGTTTCGGACACTGCCGTCGTCACGATCACGGGAGGGTCGCCGGCGGCCCAACTCGGTCGGTCGCTCGCGTCGGGGCGCCTCGTCGGAACGAGCGCGCTGGATCTGGTTGTGAGCGAGACGAACGGACCGGCCGGAACAGGCTCCGGTACCGTGCACATGATCGAAGGAGGCGCAGCGCTCGTGAGCGGCGTGGCGGACGCGATCTCCATCGACTACTCCGGTAGTTCGGCGGGCGAGGACTTCGGGTACGCGGTGGGCTCGGGCGATATCGATGGCGACGGCCTAGATGACCTCGTGGTCGGGGCGCCGGGTCTCGACGTGTTCGACGTCGCCGCGCAACAGACCGTGGCGGCGGGCGGCGCCGCGCTGCTGTTCCGTGGCGGCGGGCTCGACGGTGGCGCATCGTTGATCGCCGACGTGCAGTTCTTCGCGCTGCCGACCCAGGACGGCCGACTCGGCGAGTCCCTCCGCGTGGCCAATGTGGTCGGGAACGCCGGACTCGACCTCATCTTCGGGGCTCCGCAAGCCGAAGCCAACCAGCTCGCCGGGTCCGGTCGCTACGTCGTGTCACGAGGTGGGCCTGACATCGTGTACGGCTACGAAGTAGGCTCCGGAAGTGCCGCCGGGGAGCACGCGGGGACCATCCTGAACGTTGGCGACCTGAACGGTGACGGTCGGGACGAGATCGCGATCGCGTCGCCGGACGCATCGTCCGGAGCCGGCTCCGTGACCCTGCGGTTCGGCCCTGGTCTTTTCGGCGCTCGCGGCTTCACGATCGTCGGTCAGACCGGCGATCACCTGGGCGGGCGGTAGTTACCGCGGGTCTCCGTGCTCAGAGGTTCGAGAGTGCGGCGTCGTAGGCGGCGCGGGCCTTGGCAGCCGCGGCCTTGCTCTTCGACGTCCCGCCGTCGCGCTGGACCTGCTGCAGCGCAGAAACGAGCGCGATGTTCGTCTTGCGGGCATTGTCCACGAGCGCGAGCCGGGCGGCCAAGTCGCGCTCCTCGGAGTTCAGGGAGTTGATCTGACTGTTGATGGAGTTGCACGCGGCGAGGCTGATGGCGAGGGCGACGGCTCCGAACTTGCGCACAGCTGAACTCCCTTGGTAGGCCCGGATCGAGTCCTCCGCCACTTGGCGGTGGTGCTCCGAGGGCTGCGATTGGTAGGTGCCGAGGGCGGATGCGAGGGCGATGGACCGGCCCCGAGCTTCCTGGAGGTCCAACGACTGACTGCGCAGGCGCGCTTCCGCTAGGTCGAGCTTCGCGATCTCCGACGAACCGCCGGAGAAGCTCGAGTCGCGACGGGGCGCGTCGATCGACGTCGTCGCTGTACGACCACGGCCTGCTCCCGCCGAACTCTCGTCGAGCAGGTTTCGCGCGCTACCTCTCGGGGCGAGCCACGGATCCGGGGAGGCGCAGCCTGACGACGACGCGCACTGCAGAACTGCGGCGGCAGCCAGCGTCCAGGCCGTGGCACGGCGCGGAATGTCGCCCGTTTCAGATTTCGTCGTGAGCATCCATGTCCTCTTGGTCTCTCGTCGGACGCGCGAGGCGTCGGACTGGAGGACGGGCGGTCTACTGCGTGCGCACCGAGTTGATCGCGGTGTCTACGCTCGGCCACAGGTTCGTCGGCAGCAGCGGCTTGTTCGGGATCACGTCGAGTCGGTACTGCAGGAACTTCGTGGTGTTGCGCACTTGGTCGGTGACTGCGATGCGGAAGACGACGATGCCCCAGTAGAACACGTTGTTCGCCGCATCGGCGTAGAGCGGGGCGGTTCCGTCGAGCCCGTCGAACGAGAGGGTCAGGCCCCGCGGAACGTTGCTCCCGAGCACGTACTGCACCTTGTAATCCGCCTTCAAGGCGTTCGGACGCCCGCCCACGATCCCGAACCTCGCGGAGTAGGGTACGGCCGTGAGGCACTCTTCCGCTCCGCCGAACCTGTAGATGTGGGTCGTCACGAGCGGGAACCACCCGACACGCAACTCAGAGGTGGTGCCTGGAAGCGCGTGCGGCACGGCGAGTCCGCGGAGGGCGGCCAGCTCCGCGTCGGAGAAGCGGAGCGACGCGGTGGTTGGCCAGAGGTCGCCAGCGGCGGTCGGGTTCGACATCGGGCCCGTAGAGGCTCCGTCCTCCGCGCCCATCGCCTTGCCCACGTGGTGCGCCACGATCGCCGCGATCTCCCGCGACGCCCTCGTCACCTGCGTCACGACGTCCTTGTACCGGTCGGCTTCCGGCTGGCTCGACGGGAAGAAGCCCGCTGTGAACAACCGTCGGTCGATTGCCGTGAGAGGTCTCGACCTGAGTGGTTGCATCGACAGCGCCCAGCCGGAGGCTGCGACGCCCAGCGCAGGATCCAGTATCCCGGTGCGCGCGCCGAGGCCGATCCGGGTGCCGTTCGAGTCGACGACCGTCAGGTCGTTGCGGTGCACATTCCCGAAGTCGATCTCGGATCCCGACACCCCCGAGGCGCCCCAGCGAAGCGGTTCCGCCGGGTCCTGCGCGTCGCCCGTCTGCCAGTTACCGCCGATCTCGATCCGGTTGTAGTCCTCGCCGGCCCGGCCGGCGACCTTGCCCGGAGCCTTCGCAATGAAGCAGATCGGGACCGACGCGTTCTTCTTCAGCGCACCGGTCGTTTCGTTCGCATCGAAGAGGTCCCGCAGGAACAGGTTCACGTACGCCTCGACGGCGCCGCGGGCGGCGTCGCGGACTGCCTTGTCGCTGGAGCCGAGACCCATCGCGTTCAGGTCGGACTGAAAATCGTCGTTGAAGTCGAGGAGCCAGACCTCCGCACCCTTGACGACCCCAGGCGGGAGGGCGATCGACGCGGACGAAACGCTATCGAACGGCAGCGAGAAGCTTCGGGTCAGCGACTCCCGCACAAGCGACAACGGGTCCATGGCGATCGTGTACTCCGGCGCGTTCCACACACCGACCTTCCACGATCCGACCGAGTTCGTCGGCTGCGTGTCGAGCGTGTCCAGGTCGAAGACACAGCGGATCGCCGTCTCCGAGGCGATCTCGATCGCAGTGCCGATGATGTCGGCCCGTCCGTTCCGCACGAGACGTACGTCGGCACCCGGCTGGAAATCCCGGCCGGTCAACGTCGCCGCGAACTCCCCATCCTTGTGATAGCCGCGTGGCGGATCGATCTTCCGCACGATCGGCACGAGTGCGGCACCCGCCGGTCGGACGTACACGGTGCGCCGGAGCAGTTTGGGCGGCGTGACCGATGCGGTCGCGGTCCCGTCGCCGGCGATGGAGCCCGTGTTGCGGTAGACCAGCAGGTGCGGCCCATCCTGGAGAAGCGAGACCTTCCCTTTCGCCAGCGTATCGACTCCCGGAAGGTCGAAGCCGTCCGGCTGGACGATCCGCACCACCTCACCCTTGAACTTCGACTTCGCCGTCGTCGGCTTCAGAGCGAACGAGACCGTGCCGCGAGCGAAGCCCTGGAACTCCACGTCGTCCTGGCCGCCGGACGCGAGCGCGACCGCCGAATCGACCGCCGTGGTCGTCTTCAGCGCGCCGGCGAGCTGAAGTCTCCAGGTGCCGGCTGCCGTGCAGCGCACGATCAGGGTGAAGTCGCCGGTCCGGTCGATCGGGACGTTCTTCCAACGGACCGGGCCGCCCGACTTCGAGATGTCGTGCCCGGCGACGAGTGACGACAGGTCCGTGCCGTCGGCCCGGCAGAGCGTGAGCGAGAGCCCCGTGGCTGCGGCGGCTTCCGATCGCGCGTCCGGACCGAGGGTGGCGGTGACGGTCGAGCCCACGCTCGCGTGAAAACCGATCCGGACTTCCTTCGCCGAGTCCAGGATCACGCCCGCCAGGTCATCTTTGAGCCTCGCCGCACTGAACTCCGCCTCAGTCGTCCCGGGGGCGCCCGGACCGTCCGCCGCGGAAAAACCGCCGACGAGGGTCACGAGGGCCGCGAGGGCGAGCGCGATAGACTTCGCCCTTCCCCGAACGGAGGCACGCATGTCGGACGACAGGAATGTGATCATCATCGGCTCCGGGCCGGCCGGGTACACGGCCGCCATCTACACAGCTCGCGCCAACCTGAAGCCCCTCATGTTCGAGGGCTACCAGCCTGGCGGGCAACTCATGCTCACGACGGAGGTCGAGAACTTCCCCGGGTTCCGCCACGGAATCCAGGGTCCCGACCTCATGGCCGAAATGCGCGCGCAGTGCGAGCGCTTCGGTACCGAGATCTTCTCCCAGGATGTCGAACGCGTGGACTTCTCTTCGCGTCCCTTTCGTATCTGGGCTGAGGGAAAGGAGTTCCGAGCAGCGACGGTGATCGTGGCGACCGGCGCCAAGGCGAGGCTCCTCGGCGTTCCGGGCGAATCTCGTCTCATGGGGCACGGGATGTCCACCTGCGCCACCTGCGATGGCGCCTTCTTCCGGAACAAGGTCATCGCCGTCGCCGGCGGGGGCGACAGCGCGATGGAGGAGGCGAACTTCCTCACCCGGTTCGGCTCGAAGGTCCTCCTCATCCACCGACGCGAGTCCTTCCGCGCGAGCAAGATCATGCTCGACCGCGCCCGGGCCAACCCGAAGGTCGAGTTCGTCCTGAACGCGGCGATCGAGGAAGTCCTCGGCGACGACAAGGTCACCGGCGTGCGCGTGAAAGACACGATCACCGGAGCGACGCGCATCCTCGCGACCGACGCTCTCTTCGTGGCGATCGGCCACACCCCGACCACGGCGTTCCTCGGGGGCGTCCTCACGCTCGACGAGAACGGGTACCTCGTCACGCACCACGGCGCCAAGACGAACATCCCGGGCGTTTTCGCGTGCGGCGACTGCCAGGACCACGTCTACCGCCAGGCGATCACCGCGGCGGCGTCTGGGTGCATGGCCGCGATCGACGCCGAGCGGTGGCTCGAGGCGAACGCCGGCCACTGACGTCCGGCGCACCGGAATCGAAAGCGGCGCGGGCCCGGGCCCGCGCCGCTTGATTCTCACGCCCCGGCGCCGCTACTTCAGGTCGGCGGAGGTGATCTCCTTGTCGCCGTCGGTGTCTGCCGCAGCGAATGCATCGTCCGTGCCGGTGAACTCAGCCCGCGTGACCTTCCCGTCCTTGTCCACGTCGAACTTCTTGATGAGCGCGGCGAGCTCGTCGCGCTCCTTGTCCAGGTTCCGCACGAGGGACGGCTCGTACGCGTCGAGTCCGGCCGCATGGATCGCCTTGTGGACCAGTCCGAGCTGGTTCGCCACGCTGAAGACGAAGCACACGATCACCACGAACTTCAGGACGCCCGGCCACGGACTCCTCTTCTCGCCGAACGGGTCGGCCGCCGCGGGCAGTGACCCCGGCGGGAGCTGCGCGACCGACGTGAGCGACCCGCCGAACGGCACGTTCATCTTCACCCGGCCGTTGATGGCCCAGCCGTTCGCGTCCAGGATCGGGCCCATGTTGCGCTGCCGCAGCTTGAGCCAGGCGATGACCATCCCGGGGCCCGAGATGACCAGCATGATCCCGGCGACCGCGAGGCAGATCTCCCAGAACGGGAGCTTGAAGAGCCCCATGAGCGCGCCGAC
>JAIOPE010000144.1 GCA_021414065.1 Planctomycetota bacterium | reverse complement strand
GTCGGGCTCGCCGCGGGAAGTCCCTGGCGGCTGCGCGGTCTCGTCTTCGGTGACCTCGTGGTGTCGATCGACGGCAAACCCGTCGCGCACCCGCAGCAGGTGCTGGAGGCGATCCAAACCGCGAAGCGCGACGCCTCGCTGTCGCTCGAGTTCGTTCGCAAGGGCGAGCGCCGCACGGTGGAGGTGCCCGTCTCGAGACGTGCCCAGGAGGTGCGCCGCTTCTCGATCCCGTTCGTCTACTCCTACGAGAACGACCGGGGCACGACCGAGTCGTCGTTCCTTCTCGGTGCGTTCCGCAAGCGGAGTACGCCTGCCGCCTGGGACTGCCGCGTGCTCTGGCTGATCTCGTTCTCCGGCGGCGACGCGGATCGCCTTGTCGAAGTGAAGGAGTGACGTGAAGCGCGCGTTCTCGATCTGCGGGGCAGTGAGTCCATCGCGGTGCGCGTCGCGCGCGGCCCGCGTCGGCGTGCTGCTCGTCGTGTCGCTGGTCGCGGGCGGTGCCGGCGATCAGCCGACGTTCGGACGGACCACACCGATCCCCGTGCCGCGCGGGCACGCGGTGCGCACCGCAGTGCTCGCCGACGTGGACGGCGACGGTCGTGACGACGTCGTGGTCTCGACGCGCCGCGTCGGCAAGCGCGGCGACTCGCGGTTCCTCCGGGTCCACCTGCGAAGGGCCGACGACGTACCGTTCGTGGCGGAGCCCGACGCGACGTGGGAGGTGGACGAAGCCGTCACCGCGTGGACTGTCGGCGACGTCGATCCGGCGCCGGGGGCCGAGATCGTTCTGTTCACGGCGAACTCGGTCTTTGCGTGGCGCCCGCGCGCGCCCGAGGGTCAAGGGTTCGTGCGACTCCTCGACGCGTCGTTCCTCTTCCAGTTCGCCGATCCGAAGGAGGCGTTCGCGTTCGAGCCGGCCGTGCGCGACGTGGATGGCGACGGGCTGGACGACCTCGTGCTCCCGGAGCCCGAAGGGTATCGGATCGCCATTCAGCGTCGCGGTCCCGGGGGCTCGCGCTTCGACGCGCCGTCGGTGCTGCACGTGCCGGAGGACCAGTCCGACGGGGACGAGGGCGAGGCGTCCGGATCGAGGAAGATGCGCGCACGCGCGGCGCGGAAGCAGCTCCGCGTGGCGCTGAGCATCGGAGGCGACGACGCCGAGGCGACGGGCGATCTCCTCGCGGTGACGGAGCGCATCCCCGCGCCGCAGTTGGTGGACTTCGACGGCGACGGCCGACTCGACGTCCTCGCGCAGACTTCGCACCAGTTGCACGTCTGGCGGCAACAGCCGGACCGGACGTTCGGCACCGCGCCCGACGCGTCGTACGATCTGCCGGTGGTCGCTGATCGGAAGCGTCGGTTCGACGTCTCCTACACGGCGCTCACCGCCGACATCGACGGCGACCACCGCGCGGACTGCGTCCTGCTCGCCGGCGACAAGAACTCCGACGACGTGCGCACCCAGGTGCTGCTGTACACGCAGGCCGGCCGCCCGGGGGCGGCTCCCCTTTTCGGCGAGAAGGGGCTTCCGACGCAGCTCGTCGTGATCGCCGGATTCGCAGGGACTCCGCGATTGATCGACGTGGACGGAGACGGCCGCCCGGATCTGACCGCCGGGTCGATGCGCCTCGACGCGCTCGACGCCGTCGCGGCGGCCGCGAAGGGCACGATCGACGCCGAGATGTACGTCTATCTCAACACCGGGGCCGCGTTCTCCCGGACACCCGCGCTGACGTTCCCCGTGTCGCTGAAGGCCGACGGCCTTCGCAAGGCCCGTGACGTGCTCGTCGCCCGGTTCATCGGCGACGTCACCGGCGACGGCATCCGCGAGATCCTGCTCCGCGACGAGCCGACGCGGCTCCGCCTGCACATGGTCCGCCGGACGAAAGACGGACTGACGGTCGTGCCGCAGCCGCTCTTCGAGACGTTCGTGACGCCCGACGCGCGAATCGTCGTCAGGGAGCACGCGAAGTCGCCGCCCGAAGTGCTCATCCTCGAAGACACGCTGGTGCGTCACGTGAGGTGGCCGTGATGCGCAGACGGACCGGTCCAGAGCCCCGTCGTGCGGCGCGCTGTGTCGCTCGGGCGGCGTGGATCGGCATGCTGTCGATCGGCACGCTGCTGATCGCACAGTTCGGTGGCGCGCGCGGCTATGCGGCACAGGACGACGACGGGCCGCCGCCCGCGCACGCGCAGCGGAAGCTGGCCCGTGTCGAGTCGTTGGTGACCACGTTCCCGATCGCGGCGCATCGCATCCTCGATGTCGATGGCGATGGCCGGGACGATCTCCTGGCGATCGGGCGTGCCGGCGAAGTCCGAGTGTGGCACTGGGACCAGGCGACGGGCCGCGCTGGGGCGGAGCCCTCGGGCGTGCTCGTTCTCCCCGAGCCGGATCGGAGCGTGCTCGCGATCGCCGACCTGCTCGGGACGGGCGGACGGCCCCAGCTCTGCGTCGTCTCCCGTCGCGGGCTCGAGGCGTATCCGGTCGGTACCGACGGGGCGTTCGCGCGGGCGCCGGTGCTCGTTTCCAAAGAAGTCTCCCTGTCGTTGCGCGTCGGCGAGCCCACGTTCGCGAACGTGCTGCGCGACGTGAACGGCGACGGCCGCCCGGATCTCATCTTGCCCCGCGGCGAGACGTGCGAGTTGTGGCTGGCAACCGCGCCTGCGGTCGCCGGCGCGCCTCCTGCCATGCACCGTGTCGGCGCGTTCAAGGTGGACGTGCAGCGCGATCACGCCGTCGAGGCGGGTGCGTTGTCCGACGTCCTCGAGAGCAGTTTCCGCATCCCGCCGCTGTCGTTCCGCGACGTGAACGGCGACGGCCGAAAGGACCTCGTCGTCGAGGACGGCAAGATCCGCGCGTTCCACCTGGCGAGACCCGACGGCACGATCGCGCCGGAACCGGACGTCCGCAAGGACCTGTCGGAGTTCCAGGACACCACGCCGGCCGCCGAGGTGCGTCTCGGCCGCACGCTGGCCGGCGGCGACGACCAGCGCTTCGACTCGACCGACCTCGACGGCGACGGAATCCCCGACTACGTGATCTCGCACCGTCGCAAGGTGTGGGTCTTCCGGGGGTCGAGCGCCGGCCCGCAGTTCACCGAGGCGTGGCAGGTGCTGCGCGTGGCGGACGACGTGTCGGCGATGCTCGTCGCACGACTCGACGGCGACCCGAAACCCGACCTGCTCCTCCTGCGCGCGCAGGTGCCGACGGTCACGACGCTGCTGCGCGGGCTCGTCGCGTCATGGGACGTCGAGATCGCGTCCGTCGGCTACGAGAACGTCACGTCGGCCGGCGACGCGAAGGGTCCGTTCGCGACGGCACCGAAGTGGAAGGGCGACCTCGCGCTCCGGCTGCCTGCGATTCTCGGCATCCTGAAGGACCCGGAGGCGCTCGTGAAGCGCTTCGAGACACTCGAGAAGAAGCTGAAGCGCGGGTTCGTCTGGGGCGACTTCGACGGAGACGGTCGCGCCGACGCGGCGGTCGCCACGCAGGCGGAGCGCCACCTCGACGTCTGGTTCGGTGTCGAGCGCGGCGGGGCGGCCGCCGTCGCCGACGATGCGGACATCGGAAGCGTGTTCTTCGGAACGGAAACGACCTGGGACATCGAACGCGTGCTGCAGTGGCTCGGCGACTACGCTGACCGGCGCTTCGCGAAGGTCACCGGCAGCCGTGACCCGTCGCTTCGTGCCGCGCTCCGACCCGCGGCCGAGGCCGAGTTGCAGGACGCCGGCGTGCTGAGCGACGGAGCGGGGAAGGCCGCGGCGATTGTCGTGGCGTACACCGACGAGGCTGGGCAGGGCGTCTTCGACGTTTGGCGCTAGCCCGGATCGCTCACGAAGCTCCGCGGGAGAACGGCGTGCAACGTCGGAAGGGCTTGCGGTGCACGCCGATACAAGGCTCGTTCGCACGGCGACACACCGTCCTGGACGAGATCCGCGGAGTCGGCCGCAAGGCGGGACCCGCAGCGTCGGCTTTGTCAAGCCACGCAAGGGTCCCAACGCAGCGGACGACCCGGGGGCTCATCCAGGCGCGGAGCTTCGTGAGCGATCCGGGCTGGCCTTCGCGGAATCGGCTGCCGCTTGTTGTCGTCGAATGCGTTGAACGCCGGCGGACGGGACGTCAGCGCCCGAGCGTCCAGTGCACGCGGCCTTCCGACTCGCACTTCACGAGACCCGGGCGGGCGTCCGGCCGCTTGCGGTCGTTGATGAGTTCGAACAGGTCGCGGAGCACGGAGCCCACGTCCGCGAAGTACGAGTGCCCGAGGAAACTCGCATCGACCCCGGTTGCGTCGATCGTGTCGATCCCCTTCACGACAACCAGGCCGGCTCCCGCGTCTCCGGCGCGCGCGAACCCGTGCACGGTTTTCGACGCGGCGAGAGCGACGTCGTCGGACGACGCGTAGAGCGTCACCGGTCGCCCCGCAGAGATGAGCGCCGGCGCGATGTCACGGCGGAACACGTCGGCGTCGATGTCCGGCGCAGCGAGGATGATCTCCGTGATCCGGCCCGCCAGCACGGGTTGCTCCTTCATGAGCGCCGCGAGTGCGCGCGTCACGCCGCGGTTCCCCATGCTGTGGGCGACGATGTACACGTTCTCCGCGCCGGACTCCGCGAGGAACGACTCGATGAACGCGCGGATGTCCGTCTGCGCCCACTCGATCGCCTGCTCGTCCTTGGTGTACGAAGATGCGTCGCCCTGCGAGGGCCACGTGAAGAACACCGGGGCGCCCTCGAACCCAAGGTCGTACGAGATCTGGGCCGTGCGGCGCGCGGCGTCCGCGAACGAGACGTTGTAGCCGTGGACGAAGATGAACGCGTTGTGGGAGTTCGCAGCGGCGATCTTCTCCCGCACCGACGTCAGCCAGTCCGCGTGGGTCGTCGTTTCGGTCGCGAGGACCGTCACGTGGGCGTCGGGATCCTCGGAGAACTCGAAACGCCAGACGGACGGGCGCTCCACCTCGCCCATTCGGTGGTCCCGCGGGATGCTCACATCGCAGGTTCCCCACCGGAGGTCGGAACGGCCGGCCTCGAACCTGTCGGAGGGCCCCGCTTCGGGGGTTGCGTTGAGGGACCGGTTCGTCCCGAACCACGTTCGCACGACGGCGTGAGTCGCGGGGACCGGTTTCGGCGGGGCCACCGCGGCGAGCGGCGGGGACCGCGACTCCAGACGGTCAACCGCGCGCGGCGGTTCCGCTTCGGGCGTGACGAGGCGCATGCCGTCGTCCGCCGGAACGAAGACCTGCTCGAGCGGTCGTTCGGCCGGTTGCTCGATCGCCGGGCCGGGGGGCGTCGCCTTGGGCCCGCAACCGCACGCCGCGAGTAGGGCGACCGCCAGGAACGTCCGGATGCTGCGCACGTCCATTCTCTGATCCCTCCCAGGGTCGGCCCCTTCGGGAGCGCGGACCGGCGCCGAGAGTACATGCGCGGACGTCCCGTGTCACTCGCCCGCGCGCAGTCCTGCACGCGGCCCCACGGCGACGACCCCGGCCGCGCGCAACGGCCTCACGCCCGCGTCGCACGGCGAAGGCGTGAAGCGGTGAAGTCATTCGGAGGGGACGGACCTGGCGGGGCGGAAGCCCAGGTAGCCGTACCGGGAGCCCGGACCGTCCCAGTCCCGGAGCGCCGAACGGGCGCACCAGGCGGGGGACCTCCAGCCCCCGCCACGGCAGACGCGGGCCGGGGCGGCCTCGGTGCCCGTCGGATCGGTCACCGGGCCGGACGAGTAGGCGGCGTAGCCGTCCGCGCACCACTCCCAGACGTTCCCGTGCATGTCCCACAACCCGAACGGGTTCGACGGGCGCCACGCCACGGGATGGTGACTCGCAGCCGGCGGCTTCATCCCCACCCAGCCGCGGACGCGGTTCACGATGTCGTCCCATCGGCTGCCGCTCGCGGCGATCCACGCAACCCGCGTCAGGTCCTCCTCGCTGTCCCCCGACCAGAACCGCGTCGTCGTCCCCGCTCGGCACGCGAACTCCCACTCCGCCTCGCTCGGAAGCCGGAGCCCCGTCTTCGCGTTGAACGATCGCACCTCGTCCCACGACACCGTCTCGACCGGATGGTCCGGCGCCACGGTCCCCGTCGAGGGGTTCGTCCCCATCACCCGCTCGTACGCCGCCTGCGTGCACTCCGTCCGGGACAGGAGGAACGCATGCGTGAGCCTCACCTCGTGCTGCGTCTCGTCGGACTCGCGCTCCGCCTCGCCCTCCGGCGACCCCATCCGGAACGTCCCGCCCGGGATCAGGCTGAACTCCATCCCCGTCGCCGCGTGCGCGAACACCGCGATCTCGTGGTGGTGTCCGTCGAAGCCGAACGACCGGACGCGGAGCAGCGTGAACTCGGGGCTGGACGAGCCGCCGGTCGCTGCGCCCGCGTGCGTCGCGCTGAGGGACCTCTCGACCCGCTCCGCGACCCCGCGCCGTTCGCCCGACGTGGCCGCGTCCCACTTCGCCACGTCGGAGAGCATCGCCCGCGCCGTCTCGTCGGACACCGCCACCGCCCGCGCGTCGAACCACCCCGCGTCCTCCGCCCGCCAGAGCCCGACCGACACGAGCGCCGCGAGGACCATCCACGCCGCCACCCGCCGCATCCGCGACTTCGACCGACCGGGGACTCCGACCTCGCTCATCGCGATAGAGGGTAGCTGAGGGACGACGGCGAGACCGGCGCTGAACTCAGCGGGGACGCGGGGCGAGGGCCGAGCCTTGCTCCGGTGGCGCGTCTCTGGACATGTCCGCAATCCAGTGGCGCTCGGCAACGAGCCCCCGACTCGGGATACAGACGGGATACAGGTTCTCGGCGGGGGAGGCCCGAAACCGAGCGGCTACAGGCCCTGCTCCTCCGCCGCCGCCGCGATCTCCCGGTTCACGCGGACGTTCGCGAGCATCGCCGCATGGTACTCCGCCGGCACCTTCGCGAGCGCCTCGTCGAGCAGACGCTTCGCCTCCGAGATGTGCGTCCGGTCGCCCGTCGCGCGCCACAGTAGAAGCCGCGCCTCACGACACTCGTCCAGGCGGAGTTCTCCCTGGTGCGCGGTGAAGGCCGACACGGCGTCCGACGCCTCTCCTCCGGGAAGCACCGACAACTCGCAACGCGCAAGCGTCTCGTCGTTCGGGATGTCCAACGCCTTCGCCAGGTCCCGCGCCGCCACGAGCGACGCTCGCGCCGACTCCACTGCTCCAACTGAGGACCTCAGAGAGCCGAGGTATACGTGCGCGTGCGCGGCACCGCGTCGTTCGCCGATCTCGTCGTAGACGTCGAGGCACGCGAGATACCGTTCCTCGCTCCCCGCGGCGTCTCCCATCGCGCGAAGCACAAAGCCGAGGTTTCCCTGCGCGTTGGCCTCTCCCGCCCGGTATCCGATCTCCCGGCAGATGGCGAGGTTCCTCTCGATGTGCGCGCGCGCCTCCCCGAGGCTGCCC
>JAIOPE010000143.1 GCA_021414065.1 Planctomycetota bacterium | reverse complement strand
GACGCTCTCTGCTCCAAGGCAGCGCGAAGAGCGTCGGACGCGTCCTCGCTCGCATCGCAGACGTGTGTACCGCGATTGCTCATGCCTCACGCCCGAGAGGGGGTGCGAGTGCGTTCGCTCGCTAAGGACACGCACATGGGGTCAGTCCTTGACCGTGTCTACGACAGCGCCCAGCGACGCGGTCATGAGGATCTCGCGCTCGGAACTGGTTGTGACAGCGCGCATGCGCACTGACGCGCGAACCAGCGGGTACTCCATCTCGGGCGTCGTGCTCGGCACCGGTCGCCGACGACCGATGAGCGGGTACGCGGTCACTCTGTTCGTAGATCGACAAGCCTGCCGATCCACGCTGACAAACGACCAAGGGGAGTTCCGCATCGAAGGGCTCGCCGGTTCGACGATCGCCGTCCAGGTCGGCGCGTCCTCCGACGCCGTCTACATCGTGCTCGCGGACGTCGTCCCGCCGGAGCCGCGTGCCGCGACTGTGCCGCCAGCGGGGTCTACCGCGCGATTCTCTCCGGTGACCTGGCACCTCCCCGTGCCGCCGCCCGACGGCGCCGCAGCTCGTGCGCTCGCCGCACTCCCAGGGCCTAGACACTACTCGGTGAAGACATGGGCCGCGGCCTGCGGGTGCTCGTCTCGCGCTCTGTTCGGAGCGATGCACAGGTGGTCCAATCTCCGACCCAAGGACATCCTCGCGCGGCATAGGGTGGTCATCGCGCTCGATGCGCGATCCGACGGTGCGACCATTGAGCGTTGTGCCGCGCTCGCCGAGTTCGCAAGCGCGGCGGAACTGACGGCAGCCTGCTGCGATCTGGGCGTCGAACTCCGCCCACCGGCTTCCGGCGCGCACTCGGTCCATTCCAATGTTCCGAAATGAACCACGGATGTTCCGCTCTCGGCACTCGACGGTTCGCACCGTCACGGCTACCGTGAATGCGTCACCAAGAGGTTGAAGCGGCCCGATGCAGATCCGCACGAGTTCGTGCGGACATTGGGCAGCCAGTCGCAGAGGAAACAACATGCTCGTCGGAGACTTGATGCTCGTCATGGCAGGAAATCCCTACTATGGAGCGCCACTGGGGCGCTCAACGCTGCGCGCAAACTTCACGGTTCAGGTGCTCAACACGACCGGGACGGCTTCGATGGTCGTCGCCATTGAGCATCGGAACGCTGACGACAACGCTTGGACAGCGGCCGGGGCCTTCGCGCCGATCGGCGCCAACGGGGTCTACGTGCTCGACCTTGCTGGCCTCAAGGAGCTCATCCGGTTCAGGTTCTCTTTCGTGGCGGGAGCCGCAACCGATGGCATGTACGTTTACGCCGCCGCTCCTCAGTGGCTCCGCGACTAGCGAAGATCGACTGAGTTCCGCGCCGCCGCGCGCCGGGAGACGAGCGAGGCGGCCGTATGTGGCCGGGCAACAACTACTGACACACCCTCAGGCGCACGCGCATGGCGCCGTTCTTCAGTTGTAGTTGCACGGCCACTGACCGTGCCAGGCGCTCTCGACTCAAGGCTCCGCCGATGGGTTCGTCCAGCCACTCATGTATAGAATGGCGTCCGGGCCTGTCCGAATCACGTAGCTTGAATGCCCCGGACGACAGCTCGGCTTCTCCCCGGTTCAGCCTCCTCCCGAACGGCTCGGCGGAACCAGGGTACCGTTCGTTTGGATGGCACTGAATTGCTGCACGGCCTCGGCACGAGGTCGGTCAGCACGTCGAGTCATCGATCTTACAACGGAAGCTCCATCGGAGAGAGGTTCCACCGCGAGTTCGATGTACTCTCGAACTGACTCGATCGACCTGCGAACAACGGAGAATGAAAATGCCCCCCAGCACAGCCTCGAGCGGACCCACAGACTCCGCGACCGACCACACGGCAACTGGTGCGGACACCCCGGCCTTGGCCGGAAGCCTCCATCCCGCGTCGGCGGAGCATCGACGCGCATTGCCCCGCGCAGTCGACACACCCGGTTCGGCGCGCTCGTGGTTCGAACCAATGGCGACTGCCGAGTCTCTTGAACGAGCGCGAAGCGGAACGAAGTCGATACTGCGCCGAGCCGCCAGCGCGACGGCACACGGGGTCACATTCGACATGGTCCGCGCCGTGGAGCTTGGCATGTCGCCGACAGAAGCGTGCATGTTCGCGAACTGCGCGACCCTGTACTCCGCGTCGACGGTTGGGGACACGCGCGTGGGCTCCGACACCCTCCGCGCACTGATTCAGTCCACCGCGGTTGCGCTCGCACAAGCAGGCGCGGGCGGCGGATTGATGTTCCAAGCTGCCCCGGGACAAGCCGCGCCGTTGCCCCAGAGCACGCCATCGTCGACAACCACTGCCTACAACTGGTGGGGTGTCGAGATCTACATGACGTGCGCGGAAGCCAAGGACCTCGTCTACTCCCTCAAGCAAGCGTCACTCGCCATCGGCGGCACGGCCGGCGTAGACATGGTTCTGGCATCACTTGCGGCAATGGGACCAGCCGGCATGGCAATGGCCGGCATCCTAGCGGTCGTCGGGGTTGCGATACTCACTTGGCTCCAGCTGTTCCAGAACGCGATCGAGAACGCGTTGGGGAACGCCGACTGCAACGGGGTCACGATCAACCTGACGTGGGTTGGAGCGTTCTCAATCGACGTGGGGAAGACGCTGTGAGTGTTGGTACCGAGACACGCCGCGCCGTCTTGATTCTCGGCCTCTTCGGCACGGTGATCGCAAGCGGCGTACTGGGCTTGCTAGTGTACCATCCAGAGGCGTCCGGCCGTGTTGGGTCCCCGTTGATCTACGTCGCGGCGCTGTTCACTTGCTGCGTGTCGTTCATCCACGCACTGGTTCGTATGGTTGCGCAAGGCGAGGTGCTACGCCGACGCACGTCAAAGCCGATTCCCGACGCCGTCATACTGTGGTTGGTGCTGGTGGCAGTGAGCGTGGTCGGGTTCCTGATCCTCAGGGCGATGTTCGGCACCTCATAGGCGGAGCCCACCGGCGCTCTCGAGAGCTGAGTGGTCGGCACCAGCCGGAGTGTGACTGGGTGGCTCAGGCGCTCGTGCGCGCAGGATGTTGAAGAGCGCGAAGCCGTCGCACGGCGAGGGCGGCGTGGCGCCACGCTTCAGGTCGAGGTGCTCAGACGCGATGTGAAGCCAGGCAACATGCTCGCAACTCGCGACGGCAGAGCGAAGCTCGCACAGGTCGGACCCGCGCGACTGTCCGGAGAGGCCGCGCTTCGTAGCAGCCATGAACCAATTCTGCATCGCCAGCACGCCGATCTACATGGCCCAGTAGCAATTTCTCCGGGCGCAGGAGTCGCCCACGTCAGACCTATGGAACGTCTGCGTGGCGGCGCTTGAGACGGGCACCGGCCGGGCACCGTTTGATGCACACGGCAGTCATGCGTTCTTGCGCGCGATGCAGATCGTCGACATGCGCCACGCGACGCCGACGGACGCGACTGTGCTGGTCTCGCTCGCAGCGCGCGGCCTTGGGCCCGGCCTCACCACCCCGCTGCGAGCTTCTTCCTCGCGGCGGCGTCATACGTCTCCGGGAACGCGACTTTCTTGCCGGTGACCTTGGCCAGCGCCTCGTGGACCCGTTTCGCGAGGGCGACGACCAGCTTCGTGTCGGCCGGATCGGACGGGGGCGCCGGATACGCGGCGACGAGCGCGGTGCGCGCCAACGGCTTCGCCTTCGCATCGCGTGCGGCAATCGCCGCGATCGCGTCCACGGCGACGCCCGTCAGACCGTTCCGGGCGTCACCACTCGCTGCGAACGGCTGCAACGCGTCGATTGACGCAGCATCGCCGCAGGCCCCAAGCGCAGACGCCGCCTCGATCCGGACGACGTTCGGATTCAGCGCCTTCGGGGCGTCGCGGAGCAGGGCATCGAGCGGTCGTGCCGCCGAGGCGTCGCCGGCCTTCGCGAGCGCCTTGCACACGGCGTAGCGGAACGGGTCGTGCGGGATCTGGAGCAGGTCCTTCGCGCGCTTCGCAATCGCGGCAGGCTCCTTCTCGGCGAGAATGCCGAGCGCGCGGAGACGCACGACCACGTCTTCGTCGTCGATCGCCTTGCGCGCGTCGCCCACGGAGGCCGACTTCTCGAGCGCGATCGCCTTGGCGTCAGCCTCGGTGATCTTGCGGACGGCGTCAAGCGACCCGCCCTTCTCCACTCGCACCCGGTTCATCGCCGCAAGGAAACCGTCCACCGCACGGCCGGTGTCGGCGAGCCGCTCGAGCGTCCGCGGTTCGATCAGGAAGTGCTGCGGGAAGGCCGACATCCCGAGCCGGAGACAGACCCGCTCCGCGGCGGCGTCGGCTTCGTTGCCCGAGAAATCGCGATGCACGTAGAGCCAGACGGCCTTGTCATACGCGGGCCGGAGCGCGTCGAGGGGAAGCAACTGCTTCTCCATGATCACGCAGTGGGGTCAATGCGTCTTCGTCAGGTAGACGAACACGGGCACGCCCCGCTCGATCGCAGACTTCTGCGCGACAGCGAAGTCGCGGACCCACGGCGGCCCGACCGGCGGCGTCTCGCTCCCACCGAATGCCACGCGCGCGACCGCGGCGAGCGAAACCAGAACAACCGCTAGACACGACGCGATCGAGATGCGCATGGGGGTTCCTCCGGGGGCCGTCCCGAGAGTGTAGCCCGGACCACTACCGAGTAGTTGCGGTCCGCACTCGAGCAATCACCAAGCTCGCAATCGCGGACGCCGCAGCGTCGGCGCTCAGCTTGTCGGTCTCGACGACGAGGTCGGGGGCCTGCGGCTCTTCGTATGCCGCGGTGACGCCGGTGAAGCCCTTGATCTCGCCGCGGTGGGCGCGGGCGTAGAGGCCGCTGCCGTCGGGGGCGAGGGCGCGGTCGCGCTCCTCGCAGACTTCCACGGGCGCCTTGACCCAGACCTCGACGAAGCGGTCGGCGCCGACGACCTCGCGGACGGTCGCACGGTCGGCGGCCTGCGGACACACGAACGACGCCATCACCACCAGACCCGCTTCATTCGCGAGACGCGCGGTCTCCGCGGCGCGGCGATTCGCCTCGGATCGTTCGTCGGCGGAGAACCCGAGGTCGCGATTGAGGCCGAGACGCAGGTTGAGTCCGTCGAGGACCTGGACGAGCACGCCCGCCTCGAAGAGCTTCTTCTCCGTGAGCACCGCGATCGTGGACTTGCCGGCGCGCGGGAGGCCCGTGAGCCACACCGTGAGGGGCGCGTGGCCGATGCGCTTCGTGCGCTCCGTGGCGTCCACGCGGCTCGCGAGGCGGGCGAGGGCCTGGCGGCGCTCGGCGTCGCGGGAACGGAGCGCCTGCTCGGTGCGCGCGGGGCGGCGGTCCACGACCATCGCGGCGCCGACCGTTGCGTTCGTCAATCGATCGATGACGATGAAGCACCCGGTGCGGCGGTTCTTCGCGTAGGCGTCGTGGAGCATTCCGCGAGCGGCCTGGAAGACGACGCGGCCGATCTCGTTCAGGGCGAGCGACGGGCGCCCCTCGACGAGCGTCGCGTCCTGGCGGTGCACCGTGTTCACGTCGAAGCGGTACTGCACTTCGGTGACCTCGGCGGAGACGGACTGCGTGCCGCACTTGAGCAGGTACGTGCGCCCTTCGACGAGCGGCGCGTCGGCCATCCACACGACGAGCGCCTCGACCTCGCGGTCGAGCTTCGGCAGGTTGCCCGGGTGCACGAGCATGTCGCCGCGGCTCACGTCGATCTCGCGGTCGAGGCAGACGACGACCGACTGCGATGCGAACGCCTCGTCCTGCTCGCCGTCGGCCCCGAGGATCTTCGCGACGGCCGCGCGGCGCCCCGACGGCAGCGCCATGACCTCCTGCCCCACCCGGACGACTCCCGACGCCACCGTGCCCGCGAAGCCGCGGAACGTGAGGTCCGGACGAAGGACGAGCTGCACCGGGAACCGGAGGTCGATCAGGTTCCGGTCCGACGCGATGTGGACGTCCTCGAGCACCTCGAGCAGCGTCGGCCCGCGGTACCACGGCATCGCGTCGCCGCGCGTGACGACGTTGTCGCCCCGCAGGGCCGACATCGGGATGAAGCGGAGGTCGTGCACGTCGAGGCGCGCCGCGAAGTCGGTGTAGGCGTCGCGGATCGCGTCGAACGTCGCCTCGCTCCAGCCGACCAGGTCCATCTTGTTCACGGCGACGACGAGGTGGCGGATGCCGAGGAGCGACGCGATGAAGCTGTGGCGGCGGGTCTGCGCGACGACGCCGTAGCGGGCGTCGATCAGGATCACCGCGAGGTCGGCCGTGGACGCGCCGGTCGCCATGTTCCGCGTGTACTGCTCGTGCCCCGGCGTGTCGGCGATGATGAACTTGCGCTTCGACGTGGCGAAGAAGCGGTACGCGACGTCGATCGTGATGCCCTGCTCGCGCTCGGCGCGGAGACCGTCGGTGAGGAGTGCGAGGTCGGTCGCGGTGCCCGTCGTGCCGTGGCGGCGGCTGTCGCGCTCGACGGCGGCGAGTTGGTCGTCGAAGACCGCGCTCGTGTCGTAGAGAAGGCGCCCGATGAGCGTGCTCTTCCCGTCGTCCACGCTGCCCGCGGTGAGGAACCGCAGCAGGTCCTTCCGCTGGTGACGTTCGAGGTAGCCCTCGACGTCGCGGTCGATCAGTTCCAGGTCGTCGGCGCCGAGTCGCATGTCAGAAGTACCCCTCGCGCTTCTTCTGCTCCATCGATCCTTCGGCGTCGTGATCGATCACGCGGCCCTGGCGCTCCGACGTCGTCGCCATGAGCATCTCGCGGATGACCTCGGGCACCGTGCGGGCCGACGACCGGACGGCTCCGGTGAGCGGATAGCAGCCGAGCGTGCGGAAACGGACGACCTCCATCTGCGGCGTCTCGCCGGGGAGGAGTCGCATGCGGGCGTCGTCCACCATGATGAGGTTGCCGTCGCGCTGGACGACCGGCCGCGGCGCGGCGAGGTAGAGCGGCACGATGTCGATCGACTCGAGGTGGATGTAGAGCCACACGTCGAGCTCGGTCCAGTTCGACAGCGGGAAGACGCGGATCGACTCGCCCTTCTGGCGGTCGATGCGGCCGTTGTAGAGATTCCAGAGCTCGGGCCGCTGGTTCTTGGGGTCCCACTGGGCCGCCCGGTCGCGGAATGAGTAGATGCGCTCCTTCGCGCGGCTCTTCTCCTCGTCGCGACGCGCACCGCCGAACGCCGCGTCGAAGCGAAGCTCGGCGAGCGCCTCGACGAGCGTCTGCGTCTTCATCGCGTGCGTGTACTTGTCGCTCCCGTGGTCGAACGGATTGATTCCCTCGCGGACTGCCTTCTCGTTCGTGCGCACGTACAGCTTCATCCCGTGCTGCGCGCAGTAGCGGTCGCGGAACTCGATCATCTCCCGGAACTTCCATGTCGTGTCCACGTGGAGGAGCGGGAACGGCAGCGGGGCGGGAGCGAACGCCTTCCGCGCCAGGTGCGCCATGACCGACGAGTCCTTCCCGATCGAGTACAGCATGACCGGGTTCTCGAACTCGGCCACGACCTCGCGGATGACGTGGATGCTCTCGGCTTCGAGTTGGCGCAGGTGGGAGAGGGTGTGCTGGGGCATGTGCGTTCCCCGTCGGCGGGGCCGCGGGGCACGAATCGTAGTCAACCCGGCGCCGCGGCGTGAGACCTGCTCGGGCGTCGCCTCTCCCCTACTTGTTCTTCAAGAGGTCGTCCACGAACTCCTGGTACGACGTCTTGCTGAACGTGACGCGGAACGCCACCTCCCCCGTCCACGACGGATCGTCTGCGAGTGACGAGTCCTCGTGCGAGAGGCGCGGCTCGGTGCCGGCATTGGCATTCGACTCGTCGCGGGCGCGGCTGAAGTGCGGCGCGCCCCGCCGCAGCGGCGCCGTCCCGACGAGTGCGAACACGATGTCGACGTCGTTCGTCCCGGAGAACGGCACGTTGCGGGCGCCCAGGGAACACGTGTAGCTGAAGCTCGTCGTGTGACCGCTGGAGTCGGCGGACGAACTCGTCTCGCGCACGCTCGCCTCGACGGTGACCAATTGCCGCTTCACGTCCACCGTGCCGGTGACGCGCCCGATCACGTGGCCCGTGCCCGTGGTGTCGCCCTGCGTGTAGGCGGACTCCCGGTCGAGATCCGCGGTGAACTGGTTGCCGGACCACGACATCTTCACGTAGTGATCGGTGCGCGTCGCGTCGATCGGGTCGATGCTCACGGTTCCGCCGCCCTGGCCGACCGACGTCCCGAGTCCCGATCCGCCGCCGGAGTCGGTCCTCGTCGTCCTCGCCGGGCCGGAGTACGTGACGTCGATCCGCTTCGCCGCCTTCAGTCGCGTCAACAGATCGTCCGGGAGCCGCACCAGCAGCGTCAGCTCCCGGCGTGCGATCTCCGTGCCGGAGCCTGAGAGCGCCTTCACGATCACGTGCTGCTTGACGACCTCCCCCGCCACGAGCGGCCCGTCCCGCTTCTCCGTCCGCTCGAAGTTCGTCGGCTCGACCTCGAATGCGACGTCCGGCGCGTCCAGCGGCGCCGGCCCCTTGCAGATGAGAACGCAGCTCAGCGGCACGGGCTCGTTGGCGTCGAACACCGTCTCGAACAGCGTCGCCGCCCTGTCCGCGGCCAGGCCATCGGCGATGATCGGGTGGTTGACCCCCACCTCGATCTCGTACGTCCGTGAACCGCCGCTGGGCGTGCTCTCGGCCACCGCCTTCGCGAGCCCGCCCAGATCGACGAGCGCCGCCGTGCGCTGGACCTCGCGCTTCGCGAGCACGCGCTCGAGCTGGTGCGTCTGCCACGCCTGCACCGTGCCGAACATGACGTCGGCGACGAGTCGCTGGTGGAGGCCCTCGGCGATCTGGTCCTGCCCGTCGCGGTAGTACTCACGCGGCGCGAGTTCGTTCAAGACGTTCTGCGAAATCGGCCGGCACAGCTCGGTGACGACATCGCGATACGCGCCCATGGCGGACTCCATCTCGGAAGCCGCCGCCTTCGCCGACGCGGACGACCAGGCGCTGCCGAACCAGCCCTGCTCCTCGGTCTCGCCCTGGGCGAGGATGGCCCTGACCAGCGCGTCGTGCGCCCTCAGGAACTTGCCCGCGCTGCCCCCGACCGGCGTGCGGCTGCCGATGTCCTCGTGATCGACCGTCCGCCCCGGAGTCACACTCCACGCCTGGAACCGGTCGAGGTAGAGCGCCACGCGATCCACGTCCACCGTGACCTTGCCCGACTTCGCGTCTGTGGACTTGCGCACGAACTTCGGGTCGAGCACGCAGATGCCGCTGTCGCGGATGCGGCCTCCGACGGTACCGGCGGCGATCTCGCTCGTGCGGCCGGCTTCGCCCGTGTAGAGCGCGTCGATCAGCGCGGCGTTGGCCTGGTTGAGCGCCCAGCCCACGGTGACGTTCACGATGCCGCGTTCGATGTCGAAGAAGATCTTCACAGTCCCGACGCCCGGGATCAGGCGCGCGCAGACGTCGAACACGACGTACTTCCCGAGCTCCCGCACGTCCTGGCCCGTCTTCACGCTCGCCGCTTGGACGACGAACCCGAGCGCCGAGTGGACGCGGCCCAGCACGTTCGTGGTCAGGAACCACCCGTAGTCCTTCAGCGACGCGCTGTTCTGGTACATCTCGATGAGTTGCAGGCCATCGACGATGTTGCCGGGCGAGATCGCCTCGGCGACGAGCCGGTGAGCGACGTACTCGCCGACGCCCTTCTCCTTCAGCATCGCGCGGAAGCCGGCGAGGTCGGCCGGCGGAAACGCCTCGTCCAGGCGTTCGTTCATCCGGACGCGCATCTCGTCCGTCGCCTGGCCCCAGAAGCCCGGCTTCTGCTTCTTGCGGTCCTGCACGAAGTCCTTCGCCGTCGTCGCCGCGGCCCGCCGCAGGATGTCATCGCCCGGCGCGCCGCCCGGCAGGTGCCCGGCGAGCTTGGCCCGGACGGCTTCCATGCGACGCGTTGCCTCGTCGCGGGACGCCGGGTCCTGCGCCCGCTCCTGCGCGATCGCGGCATCGGAGTGCTCCTCCGCGAGAGCGAGCAGCGGCCGGATCTTCGGGTCCGCCTGCTCGAGCATCTGTCGCATCGCGTCGCGGCCGGGCGCGGTGCCGCGCTTGTTGTACTCGGGAAGGTCGAGCAGCTTGATCTGATGGACCAGCGCGAGCAGGTTCTCCATCGCCGCGATCGAGACGCACTTCTTGTAGTTGGCGTCGCGCAGCCGCGCCTCGCGGTCCCGCTCGTCCGCGTTCATGCGCTGCCACTTGCCGTCGGCCTCGTTCACCTGCGCCAGGAACCGCGGATCGAGCGCCGGCGGATCCAGCATCTCGCGCGCCACCGACCCCGCGCACGCAGCGGCTGACTTGCGCAGGAAGATGAGCGCGATCTGCGAGTGCTCGTCGGTCGCCTCTGACGAGACAGCGTTGCCGCCCGACTGCTTCGGCACCGCCTTGCCGAGGAACGTGAGGTACGCGACGTCCATCGATGCGGCCATCCGCTCGAGTCGCTGGCGGCCGCCGGGCTCGTCGATGTAACCGGGCGGGAAGATGTGCGTGAGGAGCTGGATCCGGTCCTCGGGCACGAGCTCCGACCAGTTCCTCATTCCGTGGTACTCGCAAAGTTGCTCGAGCGAGCGGCCCGCGTACTTCAGCGCGCCCTTGCTCGGGTCGTTCGGGTTTTCGTCTCCCGCCTCGACCGGGCCGTGACTCTCGCCCGCGTGGGCCTCGTGACGGAACGCCTGCAGGTAGTTGTTCGCCATGTGGACCGCGCTCTGCGCGCGGCGGTACCGCTGGCCGATGGTCCCGCGCAGGATGCCTCGCACCTCGCGCTGACACGCCGCGATCTGGCCGCGGTAGCTGACGCCGCCGCCCTGGATCGGCACGAAATCCTGCACCAGCGTCTGGCCGGGCTTGAACGACAGCGACCGACGCCCCTGCACCTCCATCTCGAATCCATAGCCGAAGTACGCCTCGGGGTTCCTCGACTGCAACTCGATCGCACGGCGGTAGTCGAGCGCGAACGCGTGCGGATCGCTCGCGTACCTCGCGTCGGGCACGTCGTTGGCGCCGCGGTGCAGCGCCACCTCGATCTGCGGGATGTTGATTCCGGCCTTCACCCCGAGCCGCCCGTCCACTTCGACGGTGAGCCCCATGCCGCGCGCGATGTCGCGGAGCGACTCGAAGAGCACGATCTCGCGTGCGTCGTCCATTGCGAAGACGCTCATGTCCACGTCGCGCGTGTAGTCGCCGGTGCCGCCCGAGTTGACGGTGGTCACCCTGTCGATCAGCGTCATGTTCTTCTGGGCGAGCCGCACGTTCGCCTCGGTCACCGCCTTCGCGATCAGGTTCTTGACGAGCTGGTGCCGCCCGACGTCGAGGTTGCGCGCGATCGACTTGTACGTCTCGCCCGCGGCGACGATCTCCTTCTTCAGCCTCTTCCGAGTGAGCTTCTCGTCCGTTGCGACGCGCAGCACGACGTTTGCGACCGGCGAGAGCGTCGATGCATCGTCGGCCATCCAGTTCGAGCGGACCTTCAGCTTCTCCTCGTAGAGCTTGCCCACGTGCCGGACGAAGCGGAGCTCGCTCTCGGGCTCCGATTCCGCAGCCGGGTCCT
This sequence comes from Planctomycetota bacterium, assembly GCA_021414065.1. Taxonomy (GTDB): domain Bacteria; phylum Planctomycetota; class JAJSAM01; order JAJSAM01; family JAJVHW01; genus JAIOPE01. The sequence goes on along the minus strand of JAIOPE010000143.1, from coordinate 19,397 downwards.
CGGCGCGAAGCGGCCGCCCGACGAGCAGGGACGCGAGGATCGCCAGGGCCGCGGCGCGCAGGCGCAGAGACCCCGAGTGCGTGCCGAAACGGTTCGTGATGCGCGTCATCGTCGCGATCCTCCCGCTGCGCATGGCGCGGCCCCGGACGTCACTTCAACCCGTCGAGCAACCGCTCGAGTTCTGCCGTGTCAGCGTCTTTCGTGCCGAGCGTCCGAACGTCGAAGACGCGGCCGGCGGCGTCGATCCACACCTGAAGGTCGAGCGTCACAGGACTCGCAGCCGCGGCCGGAGCCGGACGGACGTCGGCGACCGCGCGGACGGAGAGCAACGTGGAACCGTCGGCGTGCGGCGTCTGTCCTGTCAACACGAGATCTCCGTTCGCGCGGAAGAGCGGTTCGCCGCCCGACGCCGACGACTGCGGCTGGAGCGCGTCGGATGCCAGGATCGCCTGCCGCAGTTCCGCGGTGAGCTGCACCGGCTCCCGCGGCTTCACCGGACGCTCCGGCGCGTCTAGGTCCGCGCTGCTCCCGAGTCCTGCCGCGTCACCGCCACCGCCGTCATCGCCACCGCCGTCATCGCCACCGAGTCGCGACGGATCGTCGGGCCCGCTCAGCGCGAAGAAGAGGACAATGACCCCGACGACGGCCACCGCCGCGGCGCCGATGGCCCAGCGCGGAGTGCGTGGCCGCGCAGTCGGAGCGAGCGGAGCGACGGGTCGAACGGGGTCCGCCGCACGGGAAGCGACGTCCGGACGAGGCAGAGGCAGTGGGACTGGCACCGGCAACGCCGGGGGCGGGCTCGGCGGGCGACCGCCCGCAACGTCGCGCGGGACGGCGGCCGGGATGGGTGGCGAAGCGAGCGGCGGCGGCGGCGACCGCACGGGTACCGGCAACGGCGACGGCGACGTCAACGTCGGCTTGCCGAGTTTCGCTGCGGGCGGTATCGGCGCATGCGTTGCGCGAACTTCCGGTCGAGCCGACGGCCCAGCGTCGGCGCCGCAACTGGTGCAGAAGCGAGTGTGAGCGTCGATCGGCGCACTGCATCCGACGCAGAACGCGGCCATCGGTGTCACGGGTGCCGCCGACGGCTTCGGTGTCACGGCGACCGTCGGCAGGACGGGTGCGTCCGATCGTGCTGCGGGGACCGCGGGGACGATCGCCGGCTGCGCCGCGCCCCGTCCGCACGCGATGCAGAACTTCGCGCCGGATCCGAGCGGTGCCCTGCATCCGGGGCAGGTGCCCGCGATCGGCGCGGGAGCAGCGATCGGCGCGGGAGCAGCGACTGCCGCGGGAACAGCGGCTGGCGCAGAGGATTGACTCGTCTTGGCTCCGCACGCGATGCAGAACTGGACTCCCGCTTCCAATCGACCGCCGCAGCCGATGCAGAACCCTGCGGCGCGTGCTGGGCCGGCCGGCAGCCCGCATCCGACGCAGAACCGTGCGTCCGGCGCAAGCGGCGCCGCGCAACCGAGACACGCCCTCGCACTCGCGACGCGCAACGGGAACGCCTCCCCGCACGACACGCAGAACTTCATCGTCGCGTCCGAGACGCGGCCGCAGCGTGAACACGCGATGGAGGCAGCGGCCATGAACCCTCCGAACCGTTGGGGCAGACTCCGCAGCGTACGGCCGCTCGATCACCCGGCGCTGTGATGTGGCGTACACGTAGCGGTCCGCACTTAGGGTCCGTCAGGCAACAACTGGTCCATCTGGTCACGCAGGTTGCTTTGTCGTCGTACTTCTGAACGCCGCCGGCCGTGCTGCAACCTGCGCGCCGGCTTCGCCGCTGCGTTCCAGCGGCCTCCTGCTGCGTTGGGCTCGGCCGATGACTCGCTCCGTTGAGTCGATCGACCTCGCCCGCCTTGCAGGAGACTCGCTGGAACGCAGCCAGATGGACCACTTGTTGCCTGACGGACCCTTAGCCCCCCGCCGCGTCGGCGCCGATGGCGGTGCCGCAGTTGCGGCCGTTACGATGCGCCGACCATGCAAATCCGCAGTCGTGCCCGCCCGCTTCTCGCGTCGATTCTCTGCACGCTCGTCGCCATGGCCGCTTCGTACGCCCAGGCGCTCCCCGAGCCGACTCGCTCGCGATTCGGCGCCGGCGCCGGACCCTCGGACGACAGCGGCGTATTGCACATCCTCGACCAGTCGCACACAAAGGGACAGTCGAATGCCGTCGCGTTCGACCGGGCTGCGGACGGCGCGCGCGCGTCGTTCGGTGTCCGGTGCAAACTGCGCGTGCTGGAGGGCGGCGACGGCGGCGCCTTCACGTTCCTCAGCACGGCCGAGTACGGCGCGGTGGGCCCGGCTCCATTCGTCCGGAACTGGACCGAGCCAAATCTGCAGGGGACGTTCGCGGTCGGGATCGACGTCCACAATCCGAAGAACGATGAGCCGTTCTCACCGTGGGGCAACTACCAGGGACTTCCGGAGCGCGAGGTCTCGCTGCACTGGAACGGTCGCGAGATCGTCAAGCGCGTGGCGCCGGCGGAGTTCCGCGGCGACTTCGCAGCGTGCGAGATCGACGTCGCACACGTGATCGGCGGCGCGGAAGTGACGGTCCGCCTCGCCGGCACGGCGGTGTACGACCGGTACTTCGTCGCCGGATTGCTGCCGTACGAGTCGCGCCTCGCCATCGGCGCCGGAACCCGCGACGACGCGACAACGGAGTTCGACGTGCGGGACCTGAAGATCGTCACGGGCGACCCTGCCCGGAAGCTCCGCCCCGCCGCGCACTTCGAGGTCTTCCACCACGTGATGACCGACAGCGCGAAGACCGCGTTCGAGAAGGTCGTGGACCTGCCCCCGGCCGAGTGGGCGTTCGGCCGCGTCATCCTGAACCTCGAGATCCACGACGCCGGCGACGCCTGGGACGAGTGGGACCGGAACGGCGAGGTGTCAATCGTCACGGCCGACGGCACGAAGCTCGGAATCGTTCCGTTCATCACGTCGTACCGCACACCGTGCAAGTGGCAGGTGGACGTGACGCACTTCCGGCCTTGGCTCGCGGGGAAGACGCGCTTCGAGATCGCAGCCGGAACGACCTTCTACAAGAACCGCGGCTTCCTGATGAGCGTGTCGCTCGACTTCCACCACGGCGCGACCGAGACCGAGCCCTACCGGATCGTCCCCCTCTGGGTCGGCATCGCGCACCACGGCGCGGCCGACAATCACTTCCGCGACTTCTTCCAGCCGCAGACCGTGACGATCGACGCGGAAGCCTGCGCGGCGCGGATCTTCACGACGACCACCGGCCACTCGCAGATCGGCGAGTTCGTGCCGTCGAAGCGCACGATCGCGTTCCGCCCCGACGCCGCGGACGCCGCATCGGAGCAGCGTTTCGAGAACACGCTCTGGAAGGACGACTGCTACCTCAACCCCAATCGGCCGCAGTTCGGAACGTGGAAGTACTCGCGCGCCGGATGGGCCCCGGGCGATGTGGTCCGCCCCTGGTGGATCGACCTCACGCCGCACCTCGCGCCCGGGAAGACGGCCACATTCGCGTACGAACCGCATCCGTACGACTTCGCGGCCGAACCCGAGAAGCCGTCGGACAAGGACGTCTCCGAAGCGAGCCACGTCGTGCGCTCGTACCTCGTGCTCTACCGGAAGTCGTCCGAACGCATGGCGGCCCCGGCTCTGCGGATCATGAACGTCGCCGATGGCAGCAACGCCGCGAAGGCCGGACTCCGCGAAGGTGACTACCTCGCGTCGTACGACGGCCGCGCACTCTCGACCACCGACGACCTGCGCGCTGCGATCGCCGCGACTGCGGCCGAGAAGAGGACGACGGCGCGTGTCATCGCCTACCGCGGGGCGGAGCGCCTGGACGTCGAAGTCGGACCCGGGAAACTCGGAGTTGCTCTCGCGGAACGGTGACCGGAGTATCATCCCGCGCTCGACGACACCTACCCCACGGAGGATCATCGTGACCCAGCCCATCGCCCCCGCTCGCCCGAACGCCTGGATCGTCGGCACACGAAAGGGCGCGTGGGCGCTCCGGCGGACCGGCCCCGGGCCGCTCGACTGGACGGCCGGCGAACCGTGGTTCTTCGGGTGCGACGTCCACCACGTCGTGCAGGACCCGCGCGGCGACGGGACGATCCTCGCGACCGTCAAGACCGGCCACCTCGGGCCGACGGTGTACCGCTCGACGGACGGCGGCCGCACGTGGACCGAGAGCACGAAGCCCCCGCGGTTCAAGACCCCCGCCGAGTACACGGCCGAGGGTTCGTCGCTCCCCGAGGACGACCCACGCCGGAAGGGCCGCACCGTCGATCACGTCTTCTTCCTCGCTCCGGGCCACGCGAGTACGCCGGGGCGGTGGTACGCCGGCACGAGCGGGATCGGCCTCTTCCGGAGCGACGACGACGGCGTCACTTGGCACGCCGTGGACGGCTTCAACGACCACGGGCCCCTCCGCGTGTGGGCGCACGACCTCAGCGAGATGACGCCGGACGGCGCGAAGTGCCATTCGGTGCAGGTGCACCCGGCCGACCCGCGGCGGATCGTGCTCGGGCTCTCGGGCGGCGGAGCGTTCGTGTCGCCCGACGACGGCGCCACCTGGACGCCCGTGAACCTCGGCATCGCGATGGACTTCGCACCGCCGAAGACCGACGGCACCGAGTACGAGTTCGGCCACGACATCCACGACCTCGTCGTCCACCCCGCGCAGCCCTCGCGCTGGTACCACCAGAACCACTGCGGCATGTACCGCCTCGACTGGAACGACGACGCCGCGAAGCAGCGCTGGGTCCGCATCGGCGACAACATGCCGAAGGACGTCGGCGACATCGGCTTCCCGATGACGTGCCACCCACGCAACCCCGACGTCTGCTGGGTCGTGCCGATGGACGGCGGCACGGTCTGGCCGCGCGTGAGCCCCGGCGGCAAGCCCGCCGTCTACGGCACGCGCGACGGCGGCGCGACGTGGCGGCGCCTCGACCGGGGGCTCCCCCCGACCGCGTGGTACACGGTCCTGCGGCAGGCGATGGCGCACGACGGATGCGACCCGCTCGGCCTCGCGTTCGGCACGACGTCGGGCGACGTCTGGTTCTCGGGCGACGAGGGCGACACGTGGCACTCGGTACTGCGTCACATGCCGAAGGTCCAGAGCATCACCGCGGGGCGCCTCGCGTGAAGGTGAGGGTCCGCGTCGCCGCGCTGCTCCACAGCTACACGGGCGGACGCGACGTCATCGAGGCCGAGACACCCGCCGCCGACGCAGCGACGCTCGGCGCCGTGATGGACGACATCGACCGGCGTCACCCGGGATTCGCGTTCCGCGTGATCGACGAGATGGGCCGCGTGCGGCGCCACATGAACGTCTACGTCGGCGAGGAGTCGGCGCGCGACCGCGCGAGCCCGATTCCGGCGGGCACCGAAGTGTTCATCGTCGGCGCGCTGTCCGGGGGCTGATCACTTCGACGGGACGGGCATCCTCACGCTGATCGCGCCGCGCAATTCGCCTTCGAGATAGCCGGTGGCCTGGTCGGCCGGGTACTTCCCAGAGAGCGCCGCTGCGACGCCTTCATTGAGCGCCCCGGGCTTCCCGTGGCAGTCCACGCAGATGCCCTGCACGAAGATCGGCTTCACGAATCGGTACTCGCGGCCCTGGGGTCCATCCACGACCTCGGCCACCGACTCCGGCACCTTCGGCAGTTCGCTGGACCAACGGTCGAGCACGGACCGTTCGAGCGCATCCGGCGCGTTCGCGACGTTGCGGAGCTTGAGCGACGTCCGGCGCATCGACACGCCTTCGGCCGCGAACTCCTTCGCCACGCGCAGCGCGGTGTCTCCGCACACGTTGACGGCGTTGACCGCGCCGCCCGCGGCGATCGCCGCCTTCAGTTCCCGCACCAGCGTCTCGCCAAGGCGCTTCGCCGTTTCGTCGGCGCGCGTCTCGAGCGCCTCGATCTCGTCGGCCGTGAGCGGAGGCACCGGAGGGCGGGAGCACGACGTCGACGCAACGGACGCGACGAACATCAGGACGATCCACGCATGTACCCCGGGGTGCGAACTCATCGGTCGTCGTCCTCCTCTTCGTGGCGGCGCTTCCCGCCGCCCTCGCGTCCCCCGCCGTCGCGCCCGCCGCGCTTCGCGTCGTGCTCGTTCCCGCTGCGATGGCACTTCACGCAGTCCTTGAAGTCCTGCATGCCCTCTTCGCGGTGCTCGCCTGCGATCTTCGACATCGGATGGCAGCTCTCACACGAGTACGCCTTGTACCCCTTGCCGGGCTCGTGGCAGTCGGCGCAACGCGGCGGGTGATTCCGGTCGAACCGGAAGTACTTCTCGTGGGCAAACGTCGCCGGCTTCCAGGCGTTGCTCGTGTGGCAGACGCCGCAGTCGGTCGCCGGCGCACTCGTGTTCTGCGCGTGCAACTCGTCGGAGGGTGCCTTCGCGGCGTGACACGGCGCGCAGGCTGTTCCCTGCGGGAGCGACGCGTGCTCGAACCGCGCAGGCTTCCAGCCATCCGTCGCGTGACACACGCCACACGCAGCGGCGGATGCACGATGGACTTCGTCGGCGGGCCGCTGCGGCTCGTGACAACGCGCGCAGTCGTCGCGGAGCGGCGACGGGAGCGCGTCGTGACGGAACCGCGCCGCACGCCCGCCGCCGAGGCGCCCGGCGTGCTCCGCGTGGCACACCGCGCACTCGACGTTCACGAGCGGCGCGTGGAGCCTCTGCACGGCGGGCCGCGGCACGACGTGCGCCGTCCCGTTCGTCTGCGTGAGACCGATCGACGCGACGACGTGGCACTTCACGCACTTCGCCGCTTCGACGCCGCTCGCCACCGTGTGGCAGGCGAGGCAGTCGTCGTGCAGCGACGCGTGGCCGTCGAGCAGTTGCCCCGGTTGGATCGACGCGCCGGGCGAGAGCATCGCCCAGGCGCCGGCGGCGACGAGCGTGACGAGGAACGCGGCGACGGTGCGGATCATGGTGTCACCACAAGAGCACCGTAGCCGCGACGTGAACGACGACGAGCGCCGCGAAGATCGTCGTGAGAGGCATGTGGACGCTGCGCCACTTCTGCATCGTCGATGTGAGAAGCGCCATCGCTGCAAGTCGCTGCTCGATCTCGTCCGGCGTCGCGCCGCCCTCGCGGAGCTCGGACTTGCGCACGTCGAGCGCCCGGCGCGCGTCGGCGAGGAGGTACTTCCCGGTGAGCCCCGTCGCCGTCACGACGAGCAGCGCGAACGTCGCGAGCCACGGGATCCAAGCGTTGAAGTGGATGCCCGCGTGGACGAGGAGAAGCACGGCTCCGATCCACGCGAACACCTCGTGGAGCGCGAGGAGCTTCCGCGGCGCCCCCGACTTCATCCACCCGCGTTTGCGGAGCGAGTACAGGAACGACGCGACGACGAACCCAGTTCCCACCGGCCCGAGCGTGCGCCCCACCCACGCGACGTCGGCCGCGTGGAGGATCACGTCCACGCCGATGGCCACCGCGGGCACCGCGAGGAAGATCAGGATCGACGGCAGCAGCCGTTGGACGACGAACGTGCGAGACATGCTGGTCGAAGCCTCAAGGGTGCAGACACGCCCGGCGATGACGGTCGTCACACTGCGGGACGATTGCCGCCCTACTTGAATCCCACGTACTGCCCGCCGGTCCGCTTCGACACGGTCTGCAGCAGTTCGCTCCCGGCGGCCTCGCCGATCCCGATGGTGTGAAAGACGAGCCGGGCCGTGCGGTTCCGCGTGACGACCGAGTCGATGAGCGACGCCGCGTCGGACGTGCGCCCGCGGTTCGGATTGCCGTCGGTCATCAGGTAGACGGTGTCGGCGCGCAGGTCCGGCGCACCCGTCTTCGGCTTCCCCGACACCTGCGCCGGCGCCGCCAACTCGAACGCCTTGTCCACGGAGTCGCAGATGTTCGTCGTGCCGTTCGGCTTGATCGAGTCGATGAAGTCGTGGGCCTTCGCCTTCGTCTTGTCCGACGCCTCGACCATCTGCTCCTGCCAGAGCTTGTACGACTCGCTGAAGACGACGAAGTCGAACGCGACGTCCTTCGGCAACGAGGCGACCGCGCGATGCAACTGCCACTTCGCGATGTCGATCTTCGCCGCGCCGGTCGGCGCCGGGTACGCGTCCTTCGCCACGCCGGTCGTTGCCGCGGGCTTCGCGCCCGACGGATCCGCCATGCTGAAGGAGATGTCCACGACGAACAGGATGCGCTTGCTCGAAGTCGTGATCCCGTAGAACGACGACGTCACGCCCTTCGCCTTGTCGCCGCCTTCCGCGCTCGCGCCCGGGGCGGTTCCGGTCGGATCCCACGATTCGACGGGCCCCAGCACCTTCTCGTATTCGCCGGCCGCCGCAAGCGCCTTCGCGTGATCCGCGACGACGGCCTGGTTCTCGGCCCACCACTTCGTCGCCAGGTCCGGATCTCCGTAGAAACGAACGCCCACCAGCGTGAACAGCGCGTCGTCGAAGTCCGTGCGCAGTCGGCCGTCCTCCTTCGCCATGCGCGCAACCAGAACCGAGGCGGCTTCGACGAGCCGAGCCTTCGCGCAGATCGCCGCCGCGAGCGCGCGCACTTCCCACGCGTCGTCGGAGAGCGCACCGATCGCTGCGTCCTTCATCTCGACGACCTTGAACGAGCAGAGCGACGCGAGCGCCTTCGTCCGCACACTCGATGACGCATCGGTCGCGCGGACCTTCGTCAGCGCCGCGAGCGCCTCCGGCCCGCCGATGCGCCCGAGCGCGGTGACTGCCGCGCCGCGAAGTCCGGACGACGCGCCGCTCGTTGCCACGGCGACGAGTTGCGCGACACGCGCAGCGCCGCCACTCTTGGCCAGTGCCTCCGGTGCGCGGGCCGCGATCGCCACATTGCGCGCGGCGATCGTGCGGTACGCCGGGATGAGCACCGCTGCAAGCTTCCGCGCCCGGTGCTGTTTCTCGCCGGACTCCATGTAGCCCGCGTCCCAGACCTCGTCGTACATCGATTCCACGCCCGCGACGCGCGTCGCGAGGTCCGCGTTCTCGGCGTCCATCGCAGCGGTGGCCGCGGTGAGTGCAGTCACCGGGTCCGCGAGCGCGCCGAGCGCTGCCATCGCGTCCTCGCGGCGCGCCAGTTGTGCGTCGTACGGACCGACGACCTTCCGGATCACCGCCTCGAACGGCCCCGCTTCCGTGACGATTCCGCCCGGCAGGTCCGGAGTGACGTCTTTCTCGACCTTCGCCGCAGCCGGAAACTTGATCGGCTTGAACGCGTCGCGGAACCGCTTCTCGGCGTCCGCGGCGTCGTCGGCCCCCGCCGCGCGCGCCGGGAGCAGCAACGCACCCAGTGCGAGCACGAACGCGATCGATGTCCTGTTCATCTGCACGGCCTCCGTCCGGTTCGACTCATGGAACAGTATCGCGGGGCGGCGCCGCGGCGGAAAGGCGGCGGTGGCGCCGGTTCCGCGCACGAGATCACGGATTCCGGAGAATCTTGTATCTCGCCGGCTGCGAGTGGCCCTCGTTTGGATCCGACTGCGGCCCGGCGACGTATCCGCGAGACCGGAAGAGAGAACGAGGTCCCATGCAGGTTAAGTTCCGCTCCCTCACGATCGTTGCAACGCTCAGTCTCGCCGCATTTGCAGCACTCCCAGCCAACACACCTGCGACCAAGGTCACGGGCACCGCGCTCCTCGGCTGGAGCGAACTCGGCATGCAGTGGCGCGACGCCAAGTACGACGTGTTCTCGATCCAGGCGCCCGGGAGCACGATCCGCGCGCAACTCGTGGTGAACGGCAAGCTCACGCGCGCCGACACAGGCGTCACGGTCACGTACGAGTCTGTCGCCGACGCCGCGGGGTCCACGAACGCGACGTCTGCGCAGAAGTCCGACTTCTGGCGCTTCGCGGCCCAACTCCTGGGGTCGGCGCCGAACGCGGACGTCGGATCGACGGGCAACGCCATGCCCGGGACCTCGAACACGCCGCGCTCGATGACATGGGACGCCGCGACCGACGGCTGGGTCGCGTCCGACATTCCCATCACGTCGTGGGACGACTCGTTCCGCGCGAACCCGTTCCCCATGATCCGTCTGGCCGCGCGCGACGCCGGCGGCGCGCTGCTCGCGACGACCGACATCGTGGTCCCCGTGTCGGCGGAGGCCGACTGCCGCGCGTGTCACGCGCCGACGGGACTCGAGCTCGCGAAGCCGAAGGCCGGATGGTCGAAGGACCCCGACCCGCAGCGCGCGTACCGCCTCGACATCCTGCGGCGTCACGACGACTTCCAGGAGTTCGACCCGGCGTACGCCACGGCACTCGCCGATGCCGGCTACTCGCCGAAGGGCCTCTACGTCACCGCAACGACGCTGAAGACGCCCGTGCTCTGCGCGCGATGCCACGCATCGGAGGCGCAGTCTGCCCCGGGTATGACCGGCGTGGCGTCGCTCACCGCCGCGATGCACCGCGCGCACGCGTGGATCTCCGACCCGGCGACCGGCGCGCCTCTCGGCGACGCGACGGACCGCGCCGCGTGTTTCCGCTGCCACCCGGGCACGTCCACCCATCCGCTTCGGGGCGCGATGACGCACGCGACGAACGCCGACGCCACCGAGTCGATGGAGTGCCGCTCGTGCCACGGCTCGATGACCGACCTCGCGAGCGAGGCGCGCCGCGGCTGGATCGACGAGCCCACCTGTCAGCAGTGCCACACGGGCACAGCCGTGACGAACGCCGGCCAACTCCGTTTTCTGAGCGCGTTCGACGCAGGCGGCGCGCCGCGGGTCGCCGTGGACAACCGCTTCGCCACCGAGTCCGACGTGCCGGTCGCCGGCGCCTCGCTCTACCGCGCGTCGCGCGGTCACGGCGGACTCGCGTGCCAGGCGTGTCACGGAGCGACGCACGCGGAGTTCCCGTCGTCGCACGCGAGCGACAACGTCCAGAGCACGTTCCTCCAGGGCGCACCAGGAGTGATCGCGGAGTGCAGCACGTGCCACGCAAAGGTGCCGAGGACGCTCACCGGCGGACCGCACGGGATGCACCCGGTCGGCCAGCAGTGGGTCGATGACCATCCGGACACCGTGCAGAACACGCCCGGCGCCGCCGCCGGATGCGCCGACTGTCACGGCACGGACAGCCGCGGCACCGCGCTGTCCCGCGTCCGTGTCGATCGCACCGTCACGGCGTTCGGCACGAAGTCACTCTTCCGCGGGTCGGAGATCGGCTGCTGGGCGTGTCACAAGGGCGCGAAGAACTCGGACCGCAACACGAACGCTGCGCCCGTCGCCCTAGACGCCCCTGCGGAGACGACCGCCGCAACTCCGGTCGCGATCCCGCTCTCGGCCACCGACACGAACGGCGGCACGCTGACCTATCGCATCGTCACGCACCCCGCGCACGGTGCGGTCGGCCTCGCGGCGAACGTCGCGACGTATGTTCCGGACGCGGGCTACGCTGGCGCCGACACGTTCACGTTCGCCGCGCGCGACACCGACGTCGATTCCAACCTCGCCACGGTGCATGTCACCGTCGCGGCGGCGGCCACCGAGCCGAGGCCGGACGTTGCGACGGCGTGGAAGAAGCTGAAGGCGAAGCGCGTCGGGAAGAAGACGAAGGTGGACGGTTACGTCCTGTTGTCGAACGTCGGGGACGCCCCGTCGGCGCCGTGGACGCTCCTCGTCGCGCTCTCGCCCGACGCCGCGATGCACCCGGTGGACACCGTGCTCAAGTCGATCGCCGTGCCATCGCTCGTCGTCGGCAAGCTCCGCAAGGTCCACGTGAAGCTGACGCTCCCCGCGGGCACGGTCACGACGGGCCAGTACGTCCTGGCCCTCGCGAACGCGGTGCAACCGACCACCGACCCGAACGCCGCGAACGACGCAGCGCCGTTCGGCCCTCTGCGCTGAACCGCCGCGGACGAGCCCTCGGGCGGGAGCACCGCGCTCCCACCCGAACTCGGCACGCGCCGCCAGTTCACGGACCTCGTCGCGCCTGTGACCGTGATAGCATCACAGGGGAACCCGCTGGAGCGGCGAGCGGCGAGCCGCATCGGTCTTTGGCGCGCAACGTCCGGCCAGGCGGGAGTCGGGAGGCAGATCGTGAGACTCCAGCTCGTCGTGGTCGTCGCGTTGGGATGGAGCGCCTCCGCCGCGGCGGCCCTCGCTGGCGAGGTGCGTCCGTCGGCCCTCACGGTGCGAACGGCGGGGGCGACGGACACCGTCACCTTCACCGGTCGCGTCACGGCCCTCCGCGACCTCCCGGACGCGCCGTCGCTCACGTTCCGGTGCGGGGCGTTTTCCGGGTCCGCCCCGACGCTCACGCGAACGCCCAAGTCGCTCACGTTCGAAGCGCCCGCGGGCGCCACAGGCATCGCCCGCTTTTCGCTGTCGCTGAAGACGGGCAGGTTCACGGTCACCACGCGAGGCGTTGACGTCGGGCTCCTCGACGCGCCGGTGCCGGTGACGATCGACATCGGCGGACAGCGGTTCACCAGCCTCTTCCCGTTGGCCGCGAAGGGCACGACACACGCCTGGCGCTTCGGCCAACCGCTCTTCGCGACGGTGACCGTGCACGTGTTCCAGGTGAAGCCGTCCCCCGCGGGAAGCGTGTTCGCCCCGGGCTCCGGCATTTCGTTCGTGCGCAACGACTCTCCCGACCAAGACCTCCAGGTGGGCAGCGGCGACACGTTGACCGATTCCGACGGGGCGTTCTCGGCCACGATTCGATTCCGCGATCCGGGCGTGCTCTCGAACCTCGACGTGTCGCGACTCCTCGGCGAGGAGCCGACGCTCACGCGTCCCGGGTTCGCGTCTGCGACTGGGCGCGACGACGGGGCACTCGACGTCGTCGTCTTCGTCCAGCCGCGGAACGGCGCAGGCGGAAGCGTCTCGCCGCAGTCGGGAGCCACGCTCGAGGTGGCGGGAACGTTCGGCGACCCGAGCGGGACGCTCGAGATCCCGCCGGGCGCGGTGCAAGAGACTGTCGGCGACGTCTCGTTCACGCCGTACTCGCTCGGCGCGCAGATGCCTGCGCCGCTGCCCGACGGATACGTCGCCATCGCCGGAGCCGAGATCACCTCAAGCGCCGGAGCGCGTCCGGTGCGCTTCAAGTCGGCGAACGCCCCGTCGGTGGAACTGACGCGTCCGAAGTGGGTGGACAAGCAGTCTCTGGGCTTCGCCGACATCCGCCTGCTCCAGTTGAAGCGGGGACGCTGGACGGAGCGACCGGGACGCGGGCGTTACGACGCCGCACGGGACCGCGTGGTGCCGGCGCTGACGAATCCGGCCCGGGTCGGCGAGACGGGACCGGTGGTCTGGGCGGCGCGCACCCCGGCACGCCGGACGATCCGCGGTCGCGTGCTGGGCGCCGGCGGCGCCCCGGTCGAGGGGGTCGCCGTGGTCACCCGCGCGGGTGCCATCGTGAGCGGGAGCGGCGGCGCGTTCGAGGTTGCTCCGTCGGCGATCACGCTCCGCGAGCTCGAAGTGGTCCAGTCCATCGGGGTGAACGCCACGAGCACACGCGTGCTGGCCGCGGCGGAGGCCGAGACCGGCGACGTCACGCTCCGCGTGGCGGCGGCCGCCCCTCCGGTCTGGAAATCCGGCAAGGTGTCCGGTCGCGTGTTCCGCGCGGACGGCACGACGCCCGTCGCGGGCGCAACGGTCGCGATCGGCGTCGCGCGCGGGGTTCGCGGCCTCACGTACAACGACGGCGACACCCCGGGGAACTTCGCGGACGACTCGTTCACCGTCGAGGGCCTCGCCGGACTGGGAGTGTCGTCCTACGAGTGGTCGCTCACCCTTCCGGGAGACTCCGACGAGTTCGTGTCGTCGCAGTTCAGCGGGAACGAGGTGGAGCCGTTCCAACTCCTCCTCGAAGCGCAGGACGCCGGTCGCTCTATCAACGCTGGCGGTTACACGGTCGTGGCGCGGTTCACGATCCCGGGAGAATCCGCGCACGAGCTGGGCGGAGGGTTCCGCGTCTCGTTCGACGGAATCGTCGTGGGCGTCTCGGACGTCCAGTTGCCGACCGCGTTCGAAGGGACGTCGTCGGTCACGTCGGTGGCGGATGCCGACGGGCACTTCGTCGTCGCGCTCCGCGCCCCCATCAGCACGCCGATGACCGTCTCCGCCAGCGACTCCGACCTGGGCGACGCGGGCGCGACGACCTTCCAGTTCGCGACCGACGTGGTGGCCGACGTCCGTCTCGACACCACCGCGCCGCTCCCCCCGGTCGGGCCCGCCGGATGGTCTGCCAAGGCGTCGATGCCGACGCGCCGGGCGCAGATGCTCGCAGCGACGCTCAGCGGGCGGGTGCACGTTCTGGGTGGCCTGATCGACTACACGCCACAGACCGCGCACGAGGCGTATGACCCCGCGACGAACTCGTGGAGCGCGCGAGCCGCGCTCCCGACCGCCCGCTTCGACGCGGGTGTGACTGCGGTCGGGGGAACGCTGTACGTGATCGGGGGCTTGACGAGCATCGGCGCGGGAACGAAGAACGTGGACGCCTACAACCCATCTACGGACACGTGGACTTCGCGGATGCCCATGCCGTCGGTCCGCCCATACGCCCGATGCGCGGCGCTCAACGGCATCGTCTATGCGTGCGGCGGCGGACTCAACGGGGAGTCCGACCTGGTCGAGGCCTACGACCCGGTTTCCGACACGTGGACATCCCTCGCCCGGTTGCCGACCCCGCGGATCGTCGGCGGCCTCGTCGCCGTCCAGGGGTCGCTGTACGCAGTCGGCGGTCAGGATGCGTCCGGGTACCGCGCCGAGGTGTACGCGTACTCGCCGGTCACGGACACGTGGACGGCGAAGGCGTCGCTGGCCACGGCCCGGGCCGGCCCCGCTGCGGGGGTGCTCTCGAACCACATCTACGTCACGGGCGGGTCCAACGGGTCGTACATGTCGAGCCTCGAGATCTACGACCCGATCATGAACCGCTGGACCGGCGGCTCGCCCATGCCGACGGTCCGCGCGAATGCACCCGGCGCTGTGGTCGGCGGCACGTTCTTCGTGATCGGCGGGTACAGCCATTCGAGCGGGAACCTGTCCGTCGTCGAGGCGTTCGTCCCTTAGCCCGGATCATTCACGAAGCTCCGCGCCTGGACGAGCCCGCCTCGTCGACGACTGGCCGACCGCTGCGTTGGGACCCTTGCGTGGCTTGACCAAAGCCGACGCTGCGGCGCGTCGGCGAGACCGTCCCCCGGACGGTCTCGTACGGCCCCGACGCGAATGCCTTGCGGTCAGCTCCGCGGATCTCGTCCAGGACAGTGTGTTGTCGTGCGAACGACCCTCGGATCGGCGTGCACCGCAATCCCTTCCTACGTTGCACGCCGTTCTCCCGCGGAGCTTCCTGAATGATCCGGGCTAACGCTCCCGTCGCCCCGCCGGGCGCGACCGGCGGGGCCCGGCGATCAAAGGGACCGGGCGCAGCGGAAGCCAGTGACCGCGAGTCGGAGCGACGGTTCGTAGGCAATGCGTGTGGCGCATCGCAGGAGGGCGACGGACGTGCTCCAAGCGCCGCCCTTCAACACGCGCAGGTTGCTGCGGCTGTCGAGCCAGGAATCGGTCCAGCACCACGCGTTGCCCACCGCGTCTTCCATCCCGTACACGGAGCGGGACGTCGGGAATGCGCCGACCGGCTCCGGCTGCGAGGGTTCCTCTCGCGAGTCGCGGCACTTTCCGAGGGACGCGTCCTCGAAGCTGCCCCAGGGATAGACGCGTCCATCCACGCCGCGTGCGGCCTTCTCCCACTCGTCGGCGGTCGGCAGCCGCCACGTGGACCGCGTCTCCTCCGAGCGCCAGCGGCACCAGGCCGTCGCGTCCTCCCACGACACGCCGAGCACCGGCAGCCGCGCGAGGAAGTCCGCGCCCCACGCCTGCTCGGACCGGTCACGCGACCGCCCTGTGACGAAGTCGGGCTTCACGCGCCACGCCCCGTCCGGACCGCGCTCCATGAACGGTCCGTCGCCCGCAGTGCCCGGGCAGAGCTTCGTCGCCGCGTCGGCGCCCTGCTCTCGCTCGATGGCGCACAGGAACCGCGCCCAGTCGCCGAACGTCACAGGACTCGCACTGATCACGAAGTCCGGCAGCTCGACGGACACGAGGTCCTTGCCGTCGCCCCGGATGAACGGCCCCCCCGGGACGTACACGAAGCCCTCGCCGATCGCTTCGCGCGTACGAAGTCGCGCGCGCCCCTTCCACACCCGATTGCGTGCGATGTGGATGGGATAGCGCACGTCGGCGAAGTCCGGGTGCCTCACGATCGCGAGGTACGAGCCCATCGCCAGCGGTACGCGCGCGAGCGGCGTCGGTCCGAGGTCCCGCTCCGCACCGGCGACGAACAGCCCGTCGCGGTCTTCGAACTGCACGAGGGTGACGCGGGCGCCCGGCGGGTCCGTCGTCAGGTCCAGCGTGCCGCCGCCCGCGATGTAGGCGGCGAGGCGCCCGTCGTCGTATCGGCGCACCATGGTCGTCGCGTGGGCCGCGTCCGCCCGCTCGCCGCGGTGCTCAGCGTCGTCGAGTCGCCCCCGCCACAGGTCCGCGAGGGCCGCGCGCGCGATGGCGTTCTCGGATTCCGCGAGGAGCGCGCCCTCGAACAGTCGCGTCGTCTCGGCGAACGCGAGCGCGGCGGCCTGCTTCGCCTCGTCCAGCGCGCGCCACGCGGAGGCGACGCCCCGCTTCTCCGAGAGCGGCTGCCACGGCTTGACGAGCGCGGCCTGTTCCTTCAGCTGCAGCTCGGCGGCGTCGATCGCATCGCGCGACACGACGTAGGCAGCCATCGCCGCGCGGCCCTGCGCCGCGAGGCCCTCCGCCTCACGGTGCCGGCGCTCCCGTTCGGCGCGACCGTCGAGGAACGTGCGGAGTTCCGCGCCGAGTTCGAACGCGGTCGCGTGACGGTCCGCGGGGTTCCTGGCCATCGCGCGCCGACAGATTCGCGCGAGCGCCTCGTGCACCGGGCGCCGCGGGTTCCGCGTCTCGACGGGCGGGCAGTCGTGGCTCTGGACCTTGAGGAGCAGCTCGGCACCCTGCCCCTCGAACGCGGGCATGAGGGTGAGCACTTCGTAGAGAATCGCGCCGAGCGAGTAGATGTCGGTGCGCCGGTCGAGCAGCAGACCCCGCGCCTGCTCGGGGCTCATGTACGGGATGGTCCCCTTGATCGTTCCGATGCGCGTGGCCAGCGCGTCGTCGGTGTCGAGCGTGCGTATCCCCTCGGCGACGTCCGACTCGTCGGTGTCCTTCGCCGCAGTGACCTTGGCGATGCCCCAGTCCATCACGTGGACCTCGCCGAACTCGCCGAGCATGATGTGGTCGGGCTTCAGGTCCCGGTGGACCACGCCCTTCTCGTGGGCGAAGTGGACGGCCTCGCAGATCCGCTCCATCAGCGTCATCAGCTTGTGGATCGTGTACTCCGCGCGGGTCTCCTTCCGCCCGAGGAACAGGTCCTTCAGCACGTCCGTCAGCGCGCGGCCGCGGACGACTTTCATCGTGAAGTAGATCTTCCCGTCCGGCGAGATGCCGATGTCGTGGACGGGCGGAATGCCGGGATGCTCGAGCTGGCTCGTGGTCTGCGCCTCGGCCACGAACTTCCGCGAGAGGACGGGGTGCCCGACGAAGCCGCTCCGGAGCACCTTCATCGCCACGTCGCGCTGCAGGTCGCGGTCCTGGACGAGCATGACCTCGCCCATCCCGCCGTGACCGATCGGGCCGATCAGGCCGTACTTCTCAGCGGCCGGGACGAACGCCGGTTCGGCCGCGGGCTCGGCCGCCACGGCCTGGGGCTCCGTCCGGCTCTCGGTCTCTATCGCAGCGGCCGGAACGGCGGTCTTTCGGCGACCGAACGCGAAGTCCATGGGCGACCCTCCTTGGGGCCCCATCGTAACGGCTTGCGCAGAGGCGCGACGCCCTCGTCCGCCGCTACTGCTTCTCGACGGCGGCCTTCTCCACGATCACGGCGTACTTGTAGCCGGCGCCGAAGTCCTTGTCGGTCGTGACCTTGCCGCGCACCACGACGACGTCGCCGACGGCGACGGTCGCGTCGGTCGTCACGGTGAGGTCGTTCGTCCCGGCAGCGCCGGTGCCGTCCTGGATGTGGATCCAGTTGCTGCCCATGATGCCGGCGTTGAACTTCACCACGCGGCCGCGGACGGCGATGTCCTTGCCGGCGAGCTCCGCGCTCTTCGTGACGATCTCCTCGACCGACTGGCCGCCGTCGAGGCGCGTCACAGGCGCAACCGCTGCGGCGACCTTCGTGACGACCGTCTTGTGGGCGACGGCCATCGCTTCGGCCGAGCGAACCTGGTCGTCGCCCGGCTGGATCGCGGCGACGAAGTAGACGAGCGGGAAGTCCCGGTTCAACGTGGCGCTGTGGTAGTTCGTCATCGCCATGCCTGCCGGCAGGCGAACGCTGTCGCCCACCTTGACCGCGACCTGCGGTCCCGCCGCCCAGACGTCGGTGCCGCCGATGTTCACGCGGACGTAGGTGTACGAACCGGTGTCCATCGTCTCAAGCACCGGGCCGATGCCGGGGAGCGCGCCAGGAACCGCGGCGGGGGCTGCAGCCGTCGTCGTCGGAGTCGGTGCGACGGTGGGCATCGACGTGCCTTCATCCGTCTTGCTCGAGCAGGCGGCGAGGACGGCGGCCGTGACGAGCGTGACGGCTCCGAACGCAAGGAAGAGACTGGTGCGCATCGATCGACCTCCGGGAATGCTGGTGGGAGAGTCCCCGGTTTAGGGGACGCGCCGCACGGCGCCAACGTCGCTCCGACATCCCGCCGGGCCGTCGGAGGATAGGTCGCCCGACGTGCGATCCAGGTCACGATTCACGGCCGGGAGAGGAGGCTCAACACACGTTCGCCCTCCGCGGAGAGCATCCGCGCCCATCGCGGCCGGGCCGGGCCGAGGAGACTGGGATGCGGCACTCGCAGGGACGTTCCCGACGAGGTAGGCCCGAGTCGCGAACGGTACCGCAGGCCCGACGAACCCGCGGGCGACGAAGTCGCCCGCGCTCTACTTCTTCCAGTCCTTCGGGATGTCCGGCGGCGGCTCGCCGACGGCGGGGTGCGGCAGGAAGCGGCTCGGGGCGTCGTCGTAGCCCGCGGGGTCCTTGCCGTTCAGCTTGGCCTGCGCGGACTCGAGGGCCATGCGCACCTTCCAGTCGCGGAGCGTCAGCCCCTCGCGGAGCTTCCCGAACTCCTCCGCGATCCCCTTGTCCTCGGAGTAGCCGAGGGCCCAGATCGCCGACGACCGGAGATCCTGCGAGTCGCCCTGCATGACGATCTTCCGCAGCTCCGACTTCACCGCGGAGACCGACGCCCACGGTGCGATCGCCACCGCCGCGTGGAGACGCGCGCCGTCGGCCGACGTCGAGACCGCCTTGAGGAGCAGCTTCTCCACGCGCGGGTCCTTCTTCGGCGCGCCCCCGAGCACGCCGAGCGCGCGGTACATCTCGCCG
>JAIOPE010000159.1 GCA_021414065.1 Planctomycetota bacterium | reverse complement strand
CGCGTTCTTCGACATGGACGGCGACGGCGACCTCGACCTGTTCGTCTCCAACACCGCGAAGTGGACGTACGACACGCGGGACCCGAGCAACCGGTACTACGAGGGCGCGGGGTCGCTCACCGAACTCGTCGCTTGCGCGATCGAGCCGAACCTGATGTACCGCAACGAAGGGAACGGGAAGTTCACCGACGTCACCGCCGCGGCCGGCCTTGAGGGCGTGGGCTGGGGCGGCGACGTCGCCGTGTTCGACTTCGACGGAGACGGCGACCTCGACCTGTTCGTCGCGAACATGTTCGGGCAGAGCCTGCTCTATCGGAACGACGGCAACGGGCGGTTCACGTCGTGCGCCCAGGAAGTGTTCGGGCGCACGTCGTGGGGCGCGGTCGGTGCGAAGGCGTTCGACTACGACGTCGATGGTCGCCTCGACCTGCTCGTGATCGACATGCACTCCGACATGTGGATACAGGCCAGCATCCCGTACGAGATGGTGCGGCCGACGACGAAGTTCGCGACGGCGCTCGGCCCGTCCCGCGAACTCAACCTGATCACCGAAGAAGCAGGCGCAGACCTGATCAAGCTCCTGCGCGCCGGCGGCGAGAATCTGATCTTCGGCACGACGCTCTTTCACAACCTCGGCGGCGGGAAGTTCGAGGAGACGTCGGACCGCGCAGGCGTCGAGACGTTCTTCCCGTGGAGCGCGGGCGTCGGCGACTACGACTGCGACGGCTCGGAGGACGTGTTCATCGCGACCGGCATGGGCCATCCCTTCCGGTACTGGCCGGCTTCGTTGCTCATGAACGACGGACACGGTCGGTTCACGAACCGTGCGAAGGAGCTCGGCATCGACCCGCCGCCCGGCGGCGTCAACATCGACGGCCTGAAGTTCCTCGGGAAGGACGCAGCGAAGAGTTCCCGCGCCACGGCCGTGGCGGACTTCGACGGCGATGGGCGCCTCGACATCGCGGTGAACAACTTCAACGACCGGGCGCACCTCTTCCGCAACCTGCTCCCGAAGCGGCACTGGGTCTCGCTCCGCTTGAAGGCCACGCGCGGCCACCCGGACGCCGTCGGTGCGCTCGTCACGCTGAAGGCCGGCGGTCGCACGATGGTGCGCCAGGTCAACACGTCCGGCGGCTATCTCTCCCAGGGCTCGCGCGCGCTGCACTTCGGGCTCGGCGACAACGTGAAGATCGAGTCGTGCGAGATCCGCTG
The DNA here is from genome assembly GCA_021414065.1 of Planctomycetota bacterium. Classification (GTDB taxonomy): domain Bacteria; phylum Planctomycetota; class JAJSAM01; order JAJSAM01; family JAJVHW01; genus JAIOPE01. Next base: position 1,762 of record JAIOPE010000159.1, on the reverse strand, counting down.
GCCCGGCGGCCAGCGCCAGACGCTCACCGACATCGCGATCGACCAGGTCCACGCGATCACGGAGCCGGCGAAGTAACCTCTGGGGATGGATACCGTCCGTCCCCGGACCGTGACGATCGCCGTGGCCGCAGTGGCGACGCTGGCCGCGGCTGCGTCGCTCGCGATCGTCGTGGCGTCGCGCCGCGACGACGGCTCCGCTGAGCGCTCTGCGCAGTTCCAAGCACTCGTCGGCGGGCTGGGGACCGGCGCTGTGCTCGACCTCTCCGGGTGCGCCGCGACGTTTGACCCGCGCGTGACCGGCGCCTGTCCTGACGCGACCGGGGCGTTCCCAGGCGGCACGCGGTTCTGTCCGGCGGCCGGACCGCCGGGACGGACGCCGCGATGACCGGCCCGACGTCGCGCGCCGAGCCGGGACCGATGGCTGCGCTCGTCGGCATCGCCCGGTCCGGGGGCGTTGCCGTCACGCTGCACCCGCTCCGCAGCGTGGTCACCGTGGCTGCGCTCGTTGCGATGCTCGTGCCGTTCCTCGTCGGACTCGGCATCTCGCGCGGGGTGCTCGATCAGGCCGAGGACTCCGTGCGAAACGGCGGAGATCTCTACGTCAGCGGCGAGCGGTTCGGGGCCGCCGCGCCGGTGCCCCTCGCGGTCGTCGATCGGCTCCGAGCGATCCCCGGCGTGGACGACGCGTTCCCGCGGTTGGTCGGTGAGGTTCTCCTCGGGACGAACCACGAGAGCGCGGTGCTCGTCGGTCTGCCGACGGATCGGTTCCCTGCGGAGGTGACGTTCGTCGAAGGCCGCCTCTGTGCCGAGGCGCCCGCGCACGAACTGGTCGTCGGCAGCGAACTCGCGCGCCGCCTGGGGCTCCGCGTCGGCTCGCGCATCCCGCCCTTCTATCGCAACCCGCGGGGCGAGCGCGTGTCGGAGGTCGTCGGCGTGTTCGGGGGCGCCCTCCCGATCTGGCAGGCGCACGTCGTGCTCACGCCGATCGGCGCCGCGGCGGCGATTTTCGACGAGCCGGGCGTCGCGACGCAGGTCGTCGTCCACTGCAAGCCGGGCTACGCCGACGGCGTGCGCAGCGCGGTCCTGGCGATGGACTCGCTCGCTCCGGACGGCGCCCCGGTGCTGCGCCCGCTGGTCGTGGCGCGCGACGATCTCGCCGCGATGCTGGCCGCGCGCCTGCTCCGACGCGAGGGGCTGTTCGCGCTCCACCTCGTGCTCGCGCTCGCCATCGGCGTGCCGCTCCTGCTCGTCTCGACGGGCCTCGGCCTGTCGGAGGGGCGCCGCGAGGCGGGCCTCCTGAAAGCCGTCGGCTGGGGCACGGACGAAGTCCTGCTGCGAAGCTTCGTCGAGAGCGTGGTCCTCGCGGTGGCGGGCGCGAGCGTGTCGATCCTCGTCGCCGTGGTGTGGCTGCGCGGGTTCGGCGGCGCGGGCGTCGCACCGGTGTTCCTGCCGGGCGCGGATCTGGTGCCCGGGTTCGTCGTCCCGTTCCGACTGACACCGATCCCGGTGCTGCTCTCGTCCGTCGCTGCGCTCGCGATCACCGCGACGGGATCGCTGTGGTCGTCGTGGCGCGCGGCGGCGGCACCGCCGGCGGACGCGATGCGATGACGGGCCTCCACGTCGAATGCCGCGACGTCGCCCGAGCGTTCGTCGTGGCCGGGCGCGACCCGGTCCGTGCCGTGGACGGCGTGTCGATCGTCGTTTCGGCCGGCGCGTGCGTCGCCTTGTCCGGACCCTCCGGATGCGGCAAGTCCACGCTGCT
>JAIOPE010000162.1 GCA_021414065.1 Planctomycetota bacterium | reverse complement strand
AGCGAGTTGAACTCCTGCTCGAGCCCCTCCTCGGTGGACTTGCGCGTGTAGATCGCGCAGCGGAACGCCGCCGGGGCGCGGACCGGCGGCTCCGTCACTCGTCGCCTCACTGGTCACCTCCAGCCGCGCGCGGCGGCTTCGTGAGCCCGAAGAAGAGGAAGCCGTTCCAGCGGGTCCCCGTCACCAGCTCGGCGACGGCGGACAGGGAGCGGTGGACCGTCCCCTCGAACTCGAACCCCTCGTCCAGCACGGTGACCCGGAGGAGCCGCCCCTTGTAGTCGCGGGTCAGCACCGTGCCGGGCATCGGGAGCCGCGGGTCGTGCGGCCGGGAGAACTCGTGCGTCCGCGTTCGCCCGTAGGAAGGGAGCCCGGCGTCGAACGCGCCGCTCGGGACGCGGACCCGGAGGTCGGCGTCGTTGGCGAGTTCGGCGGCACGGCGGCGCGCCCGCTCCGAGATGTCGCCCTCCTCGTTGGCCTGCATGCGCCACGCGATCCGCTTCCAGAGGAAGTCCTTGTGGCGCGAGCGCGTCTCCTCGCCGAAGACCTCGTGGTACTTCTCGCGAAGGTCCGCGACCGTCATGTCCCTGAGGGCCGCAATCTGGGCGGCCATCGTCGTCTTCATGTCCGTGCCTCCTGTTCGGCCGGCGGGGCGCTCCCGTCGGCGTGGGGCACATGGACGCTCTGTTCCGCGAGACCATCCACTTCGTTCTCGCGTTGACGGTCGCCCTCGTCCAGCCCTGAGACGCAGGTACTTCCTGCGCTCCGAGCGGACAGGGTCCGGTGACGCAGGTAGCCCGTCGCGAGCAGCGCCGCGAGTTCGCGGGCGCGCGCCTCCGGGGTCATGGCGTCGGGGTCGTCGGGGTCCTGCACGGCGTCCTCCGGTCGGCGCCGGGGCGCTGGCGGACGCGGGGTGTCGGGCGAGACGGGCCTGGCGGGGAACGACGACGCAGGTCCGCTCGCGCGGCACCCACGGCGTCCTCCGGGCGTCCCGGCCGGTCCGTCGTCTGGTGTTCGGGGCTCCCGTGGCGACTCGCCGCGAAGGCCCTACTCTTCAGATACCGGAACGGAGTTCGAAACGCCGGAAGATGGGACCCCGGATGTCTCCGGAGCGTTAAACAAGCCCGTTCTGAAACGCGAGAATCGGAGAGTTCGAGACCGAGAGATCCGGGACCCCAACCGTTACCCCCGGGGTAACGGTTGCTGACCATCTTCTCCGGTTCGGAACCGAGAATCGCGGGCGCGACGGCGGGCGCGCGGAAGTCGCGGCGGGGGAGCGCGTTAGGCGCGGGGCGCTCGGCCTCTCAGGAACGGGGCGAGCGTTAACGTCTCGCGCGTCGTCTTCCGACGCCAGCGAGGTTGGCTCCTCGAGTAGGACTCGAACCTACAACATCCGCATTAACAGTGCGGCGCTCTACCGATTGAGCTATCGAGGAGCAGTCAGGACGGCCGGCTCCCTTGCGGGGGACGGCGAGCCCGGGAAGTTAGGCGCGGGGCGGCGGGGGGTCCAGGTTTGCCGACGGCGGCTCGCCTGGACGGAACACCTTCGGCAGTCCTGGAGCCGTCGCTTGACGCGCAGCCGAGCCGGATCGCCCGGCGCGCGGCGACGGATCGCTCGACTGCAACGTCGCCGCGAGCACGTCCGCGAGGCCGGGCGCCCATCCCATGCCATGACCGTTGAAACCTGCGAGCACATGGATGCGCGACCGGCCCGGACCCGTGCTTGCGTCTCGACCTCCGCCGGGAGCGGCGCCCGGACCGGCGTCGAACACGGGACCGACTCGCGGGACGCCGTCGGGCGTGAACGCCATCGTGCCGCCCCAGCGGTGGGTGACGTCGATGCGGGCCTCCGGGCCGACGAGGTGGCGGAGGTGGGCGTCGAGAGCGCGCTGAACGTCGGCGGACGCAGCGGTGGCGGCGGTGTTCTCCGCGCGACGGGCGACGCGGCGCATGCCGCCAAGAAGGACACGGCCATCCGGAAGCGGACGCCAGTAGTCGCCGCCGCGCGTGGCGTACGTCGGGCGCCGCCACGCCGGCATGGGGTCGATCCATGCGGCAAGCGCCTGCGCACGCACGGGACGGACGGGCACCCACCGGTTGCGACTTGCACTGGCGCCGACGCGCGGCAGGAGGCGCGCGGCGTCGGGGTTGGTGCAGACGATGACTCGGTCGGCGGTGACGTCGCCGCCGGGGGTGGACAAGACGACGCCGGTGCGGGTGGCGCGGAGCGTCTCGACGGGCGTGGCGTCGAACCGTCGAACGCCGCGGGCCTCGGCGAGGGCGAGGATCAGCGCGACGAGGGCGAGCGGGTCGAGGAGGCCGTCGCCGTCGTCGGCGAGGGCCGCGAGGTAGGGAACACTCCCGGATTCGGGCGCAGCGACGAGGGGCTCGCATCGGATGCCGGGAAGGCCGCGCGCGGCGGTGGCGGCGAATGCGCAGGACTCGCCGCGGTCGGCGGCGAGGCGGACGCTTCCCGTCCACGTGACGAGCGAACGCGGCGGAGAGTCGTCGAGGCCGCGTTCGAGGTCTCGCACGAAGGAACGGGTGGCGAGTCCTGCGTCGTGCAGGGCGAAGGCGGCGGTCTCGCCGTGCATCCGCGCAGCGAGATCGATGCACTCGGAGTCGCAGAGGAGGAATCCCGCGTTACGGCCCGTCGCGCCGGCGGCGCCGTGGAACCGCTCGAGGACGACGACGGAGTCGTCGCCACGGCGGGCGAGCGCCAGAGCGAGCGACAGGCCCGCGATCCCGGAGCCGACGATGGCGGTGCGGCAGCGGAGTGGGGCCGCGAGCGGCGGGCACGGCGCGAGGGCGCTGCGGTCGGCCAAGTCCCACCAGATGGGCGTGGCGGAGACGGGCGACGCTCGTGGCGTGACACTCACAGCGCGGCGCGGCGCACGAAGCCGCGGCGGAGTGGAGGCTTGCCGCGTGCCGGTTTGGCGCGGTGCGCTCTGCGGCGGGGCGCTCGTGCGTCGCGACTTCGCTCGCTGCGACATGTCGAACCTCGACTGCGAACTCGTACGCCGCAGCGCGGCGGGCCTACTCGGCTTCGGGCGGCGCGGGCGGAAGGAACATGTCGCTCGACTTGCGCCACACGCTGCGCGCCTGGGCGTTCGCGTTCGGGTCGTTGATCGCGGAGTGGACGAGCTTCACCTGCGAGACGCAGCTCTCCATCGGGCAGTACGCGACGCTCGAAAGGAGGATCGGCATGTCGGTCGTGCCGTGCTCCGGGCACCGCCACCACGTGCCCATCAGCTTGCGGTCCTGCTTGCGCTGGTCTTCGTTCCTGAAGTCGTCCATGTCCGTGCCTACCTCTGCGTCGAGTCTGCGGCCGTGTCTCTGTCCAACATCGGCTCCGGTTCTGGGTCCAACAGGAGCCGAAGGGAGCATAGCACCCCCCTGCGGTGCTGGAACTTTTGCGGGGAATGTGGGGGTGGAGGCTTGACGCACGCATTCCCGTGCGACGCGCCTCCGCGGAGCAGAGCGGCCGGGCCGGACCGAGGAGGACGCGACGTTGCCCTCGTGGCGACGATCCCGACGAGGTAGGCACGGGCCGCGAACGGTACAGGAGGCGCGACACACGTTCGCCCTCCGCGTAGCGCATCCGCGCCCATCGCGGCCGGGCCGGACCGAGGAGACGTGGACGTAGCACTCGCAGGGAGGTTCCCGACGAGGTAGGCACGACCCGCGAACGGTACCGGGTGGACGGGCGAGGCGACCAGGCCCCGACGCTCGCAAGGCGCGTGACCGCGGACACGGGCTCGTCGGCGCCGGGGCGGTCCGGGCGTCGCTGCGTCGGCTGCCGAGTCTTCGTTCGCCGCGCACTGCGCCGCCTGGTCGATACTCCGGAGATGCGGCTCCGATTCCGTCCGAACTGGGCGGTGCTGACTGCGCTGATCGTCGGGGCGACCGCGTTGCTCGCGCAACTGCCGGCCGTCCGGCGGGTCCTGATCTGGGACGACGTCTATCTGTTCGAGGCGAGCGACCTCTACACCAGCCCGGCACGATTCGTGGAAGCCGTCACGTCTCCGCTCGCGAAGGAGACGATCTACTGGCGCCCGTTCGCGACGACGAGCTTCCTCGTGGAATCGCTCGTTCACGGCGGCGTCGCCGAGGGGTTCCGCGCGACGGCCGCGCTGCTGTTCGCGACGTGCGCGGCGCTGGCGTGTCTGCTGCTCGGGCGGATCGTTCGACGTGGCGACGCGGCGACGGCGCGTCCCGGCAGTGCGGGCGCCGCTGTGGAGACGGGCTGGGCGGTCGCGGTCTACGCTGCGATGCTGTTCGCGCTGCACCCGGTGAACGTGGAGACGGCGACCTGGATCGCCGCGCGTTTCGACCTGCTCGCCGGCCTGCTGACGCTGGCGGTGCTGCTCGTCGCGACGGGGACTCCCGACGGGGCGTCGGCGACGCGCGCACGCCGGTTCGCCATCGGTGCGCTCACGGCCGCCGCGGCGATGTCGAAGGAGTGGGCGTTCCTGCTTCCGGCGTTCATCCCGCTCGTGGCGGCGGCGGTGTCGAACCCGGCGCCGGGGCGGGCGTGGCAGGCCGTCCGCGTCGCGAAGCCGCTCGCAATGGCGTCGGCCTGGGGCGTCGGGATCGTGCTGCTCGCGCGGACGGAAGTGATGTCGGGCGCGGTGTTCGCCGCGCGCGCATCAGACGGCGCGGGCGCGCTCGGCTCCGCGCTGCTCGTCGGGCGGTCGTACCTCGGTTCGATCGGGTCGATCCTGCTGCCGACGTCGTTCGTGGGGCCGATTCACTGGGGTCCGCGTCCGGTGCCCGCAGGGGACGCCACGGGGTGGGTCGGGCTGACGCTGCTCGCGGCGACGGTTGTCGCAACGCTCCTCGCGTGGCGGCGGCGGCCGAGGATTGGACTGCTGCTGACGGCGTTTCTGCTCGCGTGGCTGCCGACGTCGCAGATCGTCCCGATCACGATCGGCGGGCCGGCGGACACCGCGGATCGCTTCCAGTTCCTGACGTCGTTCCTGGCGGTAGCGATCCTCGCGGAGGTCGTCGCGGCGCGCGTGGCGTGGCGGAGCGAGGTCGTCCTGTCGCGGTGGTTCCGGGTGCCGGTGCTCGCGGGGCTCATTGCGATGGGGGCGTTCTCTTCATCGACGCGGAACCGTTGGAACGACGAGGTTCGCTTCTGGGAGTGGGCGAGCGACGGCGCGCCGAAGTCGGTGTTCGCGCGTGGGCACCTGGCGCGCGCGGCGCTGCGTGCGGGAGACCTGGAACGCGCTGAGAACCTCGCACGTCGAAACGAAGACGTGGACCCGACGTTTCTCGCGGAGATGTTGGTGCGACGCGAGCGATTCGCCGCCGCGCGCGTGGTGCTCGACGACGCGGTCGGCCGCGGTGCGGGCGGTCGCGGTGCGCTTCTGCTGCGAGGCGACGTGCGTGCGCGCCTCGGTGACGCGGTCGGCGCGTTGGGGGACTTCGACGCCGTCGTCGCGTCCGACGTGGGCGCTGCGGGTCGTTACGAGTCGCTCGCCGCAGTCGCACTGGCGATGGGCGCGGAGGTCCTCGCGGCGACGGGCGAGACGACGCGGGCGCGGTCGCGCGTCGTGCAGGCGGCGGACGTCGCCGGCTCGCAGGACGCCGCGGCGTGGGCGGCCGTCACGCGCACGCTGCGCCGACTCGGCGACGTCGAAGGCGCGGCGGTTGCAGCGCAGAAGGCCGCTGCTGCGGGCGCCGCGCCCGACGATCTCATCCCCTACGAACGCCGCTGACGACTCGTGGCCGGGGCGAGTCCCTGCCCCGTGGAAGAATGGGTGGGATGAGTCATCGCCGGTCCCGTGTCGTTTGCGCCGCGCTCGCGGCGGTGGTGCCGGGCGTCGTGGCCGCGTGCGACGGTCGCCCCGACCGCGTGATGACGATGTCCGACGTCGCCCCGGCGCCGCGTGCAGGCGAGACGTCGTGTCTCGTCCCAGCGCCCGGCGCCGACCCGAGTGCGCCGCGCACGTGGAAGGTCCGTCGCGGCGATTCGCTTCGATCCGTCGCGAAGCGCGCCTACGGCGACGATCGATTCTGGGTCGAGATCGCGGCCGCGAATCCGCGTGCGGTCGATGCTGCCGGTCGTCTGCGCGAGGGCGCAGAACTCACGCTGCCCGCGACCGTGCGCTGAAGCGACGCGGAGCGTCCTGCGACCGCGGGACCGCGGAGCGAGTGAAGGCGATGGCGCGCACCAAAACGGGGCCCACAAGGGCCTTCGGGCCGCCCGACGAGGTGGCGCGCTCAAGCGCGTCCACTGGCTGTCCTCAATCATTGAACTCCTGAGAAGGAAGCGCTTCGCGCTTCCTTCTCAGGAGTTCAAACGCTCTCGCTGAACGCGATCGACAGCACGTCGTACGTGACCTTGCCACCGGGCAGGTCCACGACGACCTTCTCGCCCGTCTTCCGGCCGATCAGGGCCTTGCCGAGCGGCGCGAAGAAGCTGATCTCACCGTTGTCGGTGTCAACGCTGCCGCCGCCGACGACGTGGTAGAGCACGACTTCGTTTGTCTGGTGGTTGCGCAGGCTGACCGTCTTGCCGATCGTGATCATGCCCTCGGCCGTGTTCCGCGGTTCGACGATCTGCACGCCGACGAACAGGGCCTTCATCTCTTCGACGCGCCCGGCCAGGAAGCCCGACTCCTCGACGGCCGCGTCGTACTCCGCGTTCTCCGAGAGGTCGCCGTGGCTCGCCGCCTCGCCGACCTTCTTGCGGGCGACGTTGAGCTTCTCCTCGGTGCGCTTGGTGGCTTCGAGGTGGCGGTCGTACTGCTTGCGCGTCATGTAGTTCTGCATGTGGGGCGCGGATGATACTCCGTGAATCCTGCGACGTGGAACGATGAGCGGGCGAGGAGCTTGAGGCGGGAGTCCTCCGACGTCTCGCAAACGACGACGCGCCGACGTGTGACCGTCGGCGCGCCGCGAAACCGGACTCCCGGCCCGGACAACTCACGAGGGTTCGCGCCTGGGCGAGCCCGCGGGCCGTCCGCTGCGTTGGGACCCTTGCGTGGCTTGACAAAGCCGACGCTGCGGGTCCCGCCTTGCGGCCGACTCCGCGGATCTCGCCCAGGACAGTGTGTCGTGACGCGAACGTGCCTAGGATCGGCGTGAAGTGCTTGCGCTTCCTACGTTGCGTGCCGTTCTCACGCGAACCATCGTGAGTTGTCCGGGCCAGGCTGGAGGGGAAGCCTACTGCGAGCCGGACATCTCTCGGATGGCATCCAGACCCGGAACCATGTCGTGCGGGCCGGGCAGCCAGACCTTGTAGTCCGGGTGCCAGTAAATGGGGTTCTGGAAGACGGAGACCACGGTCCCGTTCGGTCCGGAGCGCGCCGAGTACGTGGCGACGGAGTGGACCTCGGTGTCGCGGTACGAGACGCGCGTGCCCCAGAGGCCGTACTCGGTCGGGATCGGGATGCGACGCGTCTGCACGCCGAAGTCGGCCGTGAACGAGTCCGCCGATTCGGCGCCGATCATGCCGCCTTCGGCCTGCGCCTCGTTGCGGAGCGCGGCCAACGCGGCCGACGGGCTCGGCGTGACGAGCACCGACATGCGGCTGGTGAACTGGGGCGCGGGCTTCGCCGTGTTGCAGCCGCCGAGCAGGCTCGCAGCGGCGACGGCGGCGGCCAGGGCGAATGCGGAAGTGCGGGACATGTGGATCCTCCAACGCGGATCAGGCCGGGGGCCCGTCCGTCACCCATCTATGGGAGGGGGAGGCAGGAACTTTGCGATCGGGCGGCGCGCGATGCAGGCAATTTCAAGAACTCGTCGTCGCGGTCGTCTCTCGATTTGAGAAAAGCAGCTCGTGCTACGCCCGCTGCGGACGGGGCTTCGGCGGGTAGGGGAGCTCGTTGTAGAGCGTGTCGCGGCGGACGGGCGTGCGGCCCGCTTCCTCGATCACGCGGCGCAGGTCGGCCTCGGAGACGTGCTCCGGGGTCTTCGCGCCGGCCATGTGGGTGATCTTCTCCTCGACGACCGTGCCGTCGATGTCGTCGGCGCCGGCGGTGAGGCAGATCTGGGCCACTTCGAGGCTCGTCATGATCCAGTACGTCTTCACGTGCGGGACGTTGTCGAGCAGGAGCCGCCCGATCGCGATCTCGCGCACGCTCGACACTCCGTGGACGATGCCGAGCTTCTGGATCGGCGTGTTCTCGGGGTGGAAGCGGAGCGGGATGAACGTCATGAAGCCGCCGGTCTCGTCCTGGAGCTCGCGGATGCGGAGCATGTGCGTGATCTTCTCGTCGTCGCGCTCGATGTGCCCGTGGAGCATCGTCGAGTTCGAGCGGACGCCGCACTGGTGCGCGATCCGGTGGACCTTGATCCACATGTCGGGGCCCATCTTGTCGCGGTAGAGCTTCGACCACACGCGGTCGGTCAGGATCTCCGCGCCGCCGCCGGGCATCGACCCGAGGCCGGCATCGACGAGTTCGTGCAGGACCTCGGCGTGCGTCTTGCCTGCGAGGTTCGCGAAGTAGTCGATCTCGACGGCAGTGAACGCCTTGAGGTGGAGCTCCGGGTAGCGCGTCTTGATCGCGCGGAGCATCGCGGGGTAGTACTCCCACGGGTAGTCCGGTTGGAGACCGCCGACGATGTGGATCTCGTCCGCGCCGCCGTCGTAGGCCTCCTTCGCGCGCGCGATGATCTCGTCCATCGAGAACTCGTACGCGCCGTCTTCTCCGTGCTTCTTCGCGTAGGCGCAGAACATGCACGAGAGCTTGCAGACGTTGGAGTAGTTGATGTGGCGGTTGACGTTGTAGCCGACGCGCAGACCGTTCAGCCGCTGGTTGGCGAAGTCGGCGAGTTGCGAGAGCGCGGCCACGTTCGGCGTCTTGTAGAGCGCCATGCCGTCGTCGGCCGTGAGTCGCTCGCCGCGTTCGACCTTGCGCGAGATCTCGAGAAGGCCGCTCTTGTCGGTGAGCACTTCGAGGGGCATGGGCGGGGCTCCGTCGTCGGGGACTTGCGCGGGAGGGCACGAGCGAAGTCGCGGATCATCGCGCCCCGGGGGGAGCCTGGTCACGAAACCTGACGGCAGAGCCGGGCGGCGCGCGCGCGACAGGCTCGAATCCGCGCTATCGCAGCGCCGCGTCGAGATCCCACACGAGGATCGTGCCGTCTCCGTGGCCGGAGACGATGCGCGTCCCGTCCGGCGTGAATTGGATGCGGACGACGGCGCCGAGGCGATTCGCGGCGTCGCGCGCGGGGCCGGTGTCCTCCGGGAACGTCGCCAGCGTCCGGCCGTCGTCGGCGGAGAGGACGACGACGACGCCCTCGCCGTCGCGCTCGGCGCCGAGGGCGAGGAGTCGGTCGTGCTGGACGACGATGTGCGGGGCCGAGCCGTGTATGCGGAGCGCGTCCTGTGGCGTGACGACGGCGGTGCGCTCGGGGGTGTCGGCGCAGGCGACGTCTCGGATCGTGAGGATGCGGCGGCGGGCGCCGACTTCGAGGCGGAGCGAGCGGAACGGCTCGGGTCGCTCGTCCACGATGCGGCCGGTGATCGTGTCCCACACGAAGCGACCCGCCTCCACACCGGACGTGACTCGCGTGCCGTCGGCGGAGAACGTCGCGGACGAGTAGTAGTTCCCGTCACCGCGCTCGAGCGGAGTGGCCGTGTCGTCGGTTGCGTCGAGGACTGCGAGTCCGTTGACTGTGATCCCGATTCCGATGACGTGGTCGCCCCGCATCGTGGGCTGGGACGCACTCTGATTCGACGTCGTGACCTCGCCCGTCGCGAGGTCGATCCGGAACAACCCCTGCCACGTCCGGCCGCCGACGAACCGACCGTTGGCCGAGACGACGAACTCCGCGTCGTCGATCGTGCCCACGTCGAACCGGCGCAGGACGCGGCCGGAGTCCGTGTCGATCTCGACGACCGACGCTTCGTCCGACGCTGCAACGATGCTGCGCCCGTCCGCGGAGACGACGAACGCTCGCGGGGCGACGATCAATTCGTCGCCGTGTAGGCGGCGCCCGGCCTCGACGTCGTAGATGCGCGATCTCCCGATCGCACCGAACGCGATCCGGCGACCGCCGTTCGCGATCCCGCTGCCCGCGTACGATCCGGACGCGATCCGCGTCTTGGAACCGTCGGCCAGCCGGACGAGGTCCATCGACGCGAGGCCCGCCACCACGAACGACCGGCCGGGCTTCGAGAGGACTTCGGCGAACACGTAGCCGTTCGTGTCGATCGCGGGCGTGACCTCGCCCGTCGCGGGGTCGAACCAACCCCAGTGGAAGACGCGCGGCGCGGTGCGCGCGGGGTACTGGACGACGAGTTCGCGACCCCGGTCGTCAAAGAGCCGTGCGCCGTCCCAACTCTCGGGCAGCGCCACCACCGGCGCGAGACTCGCGAGCGTCGTCCCGTCGAGTCGGCGGATGCGCCCCGGCCCCGTGCGGTCCTCGGCCACGACGGCGAGCGAGCCGTCCGGCCGCGGCGTGACGCTCAGGTACTTGCTTCCGAGCGGGGCCGACTGTGTCTCCTCGTCGGCATCGACGTCCCACGCGAGCAGGCGGTCCTCGTCGGTCCGGTAGATGCGGCGGCCGTCGTGCGACCAGGCGATCGCATCGACCATGTTGCGCGTCCGGTGCTCCGCGACGCACGTGCCGTCGTCGGTGTCGAACACACGGATCATCGCGCCCGCGCACGTCGCGACGCGGCGGCCGTCGGGCGAGACTGCGAGGTCGCGTGGGGGCTCGTGGTAGCCGCGCCAGACGACGTCCCACATCATGTCGAGACGCTTCGCGACTCCCGCGCCGGACGGCGCAACAGTGTCGGTGTGAGCGCCGACCCGCCAGCGGCCCTCCGCCGAGTCGATGTCCCACGCGCGGAGTTCACCGTCGTCGTCGCAGGTGAAGAGACGTGCGCCGTCGGGGGAGATTCCGATCAGGGCCTTGTTCGGGCCGCCGACGGGTCCAAACTTCCGCGAGCCGATCCGCACGAGCGCGCCGGGCGGCAGCGTCTCGTCGAGACGGAACGGCTCCGGCTGGGGCTTCGATCGCGAAATCGTGACGAGCAGGGCCGCGCCGAGCGCGATCGCGGCGAGCGCGAACCATAGCCGGCAGCGCGTGACGATCACCGTCGCGCGGCCCACACGGCCCACTCCAACAGGAGGAGACCGAGGACGGCGAGCAAGAGCGAGTCTCGGAGTAGGAGGTTGCGACGGAGGCCCGCGGCGTCGCTCGCGCGTGCGGTGCCGCCGACGACGATCTGGTCGCGTGGCGCGATGCGCGACTCCGCGGAGTCGAGGAGCGCGAACGCGTGCATCGTCTCCTTCGCGGGCACGGCTCCGGATGCGGTGGACGTCGCGCGGTAGATGCCCGTGCGCAGGCCGTCGCGGAACGCGATACGACCCGAGGCGTCGGGCGTCGGCTCGACGGTTCCACCCGCGGGCGTGGCGACCTTCCACGGTCCGAACGCAGCGTCGAGTTGCACGATCGTCCCGGTGCGGACGACCGGTTCCTCTCCGGCGCGCGACGTCCCGGAGAGCAGGAAGTCCATGGAGTTCGCCATGAAGAGTGGCCACGCGAGCTTCAACGGCAGGTTCGAGTGCGCAGGGTCGAACGCGACGACGATCACCTCGCGTCCCGGGACCGGCGCGAGGAGTACGAGCGGACCGCCCGTCGTTTCGACGAGACCGAGCGAGCGTTCGGTGCCCGTCAGTTTCAGTGCCTCTGTGATGAACACGTCGTCGAACTGGCAGCGCGAGGTGGACGGGTGCGTGCGACTCCAGTCGATGACGATCGGGTTCTCCTGGGTGCCCGTCACCACGAGGCCCGAGCCGGGCGGCACGCAGTTGACGTACATCTGCGCGGGCACGCTGGGAAGCGTCTCGGGCGCGACTCCGTCGTAGCAGATGAAGTCCACCTGGGTCGTGCCCGCGGCGAGCGTCGCCGCGGCTTCCTCCGGCGTGACGCCTGCAACGACGAGGCCGGGCCGAAGGCGGGCGAGACGCGTGGGGTCGAGGTGGAGCGACGCTTCGCGGCGGACGACGAGCCCGAAACGGTCCACGGCGGGGCGGGCGATGAAAGGAACCCGGTCGTCGGCCGCGAGCGAATCGCTGCCATCCAGGGCAACGCTCCAACCTTCCGATTTCGCGTCGTCGGCGTCCTTCAGATCGAACATGACCGTGGCGTCGCCGCCGGGTTCCAGGTCGATCTGGCGCGCGTCCACGACCTCGGTGCCTCTCTGGAGCACGACGTTGCGCGTGGCGCCGACGGTGTCGGCGTTCTCGACTCGCGCGAGAACCTGCGCCGTCTCGCCGGGGGTCCGCGTGACGGTGACCGCGGTGACGCCCTGATTCGCGGAGGCCGTGCCGACCTTGGCGAACCGCACGGGGAACGACGTCGCGGGCAGGCCCTCTTCGACGCAGCCGTCCGAGAGAATGACGATCTCCGGGTCGAACCCGCGGGATGCGCGGGCGAACGACGTTGCGATCTCGAGCGCGTCGGCGACGTGCGACGTCAGATCACGCGGTTCGAGCGAGTCGAGGGCTTCGCGCAGACGGTCGGTGTCGGGCGTGAACGACTGGATCACCTCGGCGCGCGCGTCGAAAGCGACGATCATCAACTCGTCGCTCCGCGAGAGCCCGTCCACGAGGGTGCGCGCGAGGTCCTTCGCCGCGGCGAATCGTGAGGCGGGCGAGCCGTCCACCGTCGCATCGACCGCCTGCATGCTCGCACTGCGATCGACGAGCAGCACGACGCGGCGCGGGGCGTGGCCGACGTCCAGGTTGAGGCTTGCACCGGCCGCGGCGAGTGCGCAGATCACGATCGCGAGCGACTGGAGCAGGAAGAGGAGCGGCGCGCGGAACCGCTGGAAGAGCGACGACGCCCGGAGGTCTTCCATGGCCCGCGCCCACAGGAAGTTGGCCGGGACCTTCTCCTCGACGCGCTTCTGCTTGAGCAGGTAGAGGACCACGAGCGGCGCGAGCGCGCCGAGTGCGGCCATCCCGAGTGGGAAGAGGAAACTCACTGGAGGAGCCCCTTCGAACGGAGCACGTCGAGCACGATCGCTTCGAACGGTTCCGCGGTCGTCGTCGCGACGAGTGTGATCGCACGCGAGCGGCAGAACTCGTCGAGACGTCGGTCGTAGGCGGCGCGGGCTTCGTGGTAGAGGCGCAAGAGGCGCGGGGTGACGGAGATGTCGATGCCGGAGGCGTCCTCGGCGTCGATCAGGCGCAGGTCGCCCTCGATCGCGGGCTCGATCTCCTGGGGCGAGAGCACGCGAACGCAGTGCGACTCGAGCCCGCCGCGGACGAGAACGCGCAGGTGCTCCCACGCGCCGTCGCGGTGGAGCAGATCGGACGCCAGCACGAGCACGCCGCGCGGGCGCCGCGTTCCCACCCAGCGACGGAGCGGCTCGTCGAGTCCCGAAGCGCCGCCGACGGGTGCGGCTTCGATCGCTTCGAAGAGACGCGCGGCCGACCGGGCGGAGCGCAGGTCGCGCACATCGACGTCGCCGGCGGCTCCGGGGCTCCAGAGCGACACGCGGTGGTTCCCGAGGAGCGACACGTACCCGATCGCGGCGAGGATGCGCTTGGCGTGCAGCGCTTTCGTCGGGTCGCCGAACTCCATCGACGCGCTGCGGTCGAGGATGAGGTGGATGGAGAGATCCTCTTCGTCGTGGAAGAGTTTCGTCATGAGCACTTCGAGGCGCGCGTACAGGTTCCAGTCGAGGAACCGCAGGTCGTCGCCCGCGCCGTACGGGCGGTGGTCGGCGAACTCGACGGACGACCCGCGGCGCACCGAGCGCCGTTCGCCGCGGAACTCACCCCGCCGGAGCCGTCGCGAGACGATCTCCAGCGTGGCGAGCCGCGCCAGGAAGTCCTTCGTGAGGAGCAAGCGCCCTAGCCCTTCGCCAGGAGGTCCTGCTGTGGCACCGCGGCGACGATGTCGGTGACGATCTGGTCGCCTTCGACGCGGTCGGCCTCCGCCTCGAAGTTGCGGATGAGTCGGTGACGCATCACCGAAGGCGCCTCAAGCGAGACGTCGCGGAACGAGACGTTGTAACGCCCTTCCAGCAGCGCCCTGACCTTGGCGAGCAGGATGAGACCCTGCGCGCCGCGCGGCGAGCTGCCGAAGCGCACGTACTTGCGCACGGACTCCGGCGCGGTCTTGTCGTCCGGGTGCGAGGCCAGCACGAGGCGCGACGCGTAGTCGGCGACGTGCGGCGCGAGAGCGACGTCGCGGACGAACCGTCGCCACGCGAGGACTTCGTCGGCCTCCATGATCTTGCTCGGCTGCGGTTGCTCGCCCCGCGTCGTGCGAGCGAGCACCTCGTTCATCTCCTCGCGCGTGGCGTAGCGCACGATCACCTTCACGAGGAACCGGTCGAGTTGCGCCTCGGGCAGCGGATACGTGCCCTCCATGTCGATCGGGTTCTGCGTGGCGATCACGAGGAACGGCTCGTTCACGCGGCGCGTCACGCCGCCGACGGTGACGCTGTGCTCCTGCATCGCTTCGAGGAGAGCGCTCTGCGTCTTCGGCGTCGCACGGTTCACTTCGTCGGCGAGGACGATGTTCGCGAAGATCGGGCCCTTCTGGAACGTGAGCGCGCGGCGTCCGGTGGCCGGGTCCTCCGAGACGATGGTGGTGCCGACGATGTCCGCCGGCATCAGGTCGGGCGTGAACTGGATGCGCGCGAAGTCGAGGTGCATCGCGTCGGCGAGCGTGCGGACGAGCATGGTCTTGCCGAGGCCGGGCACGCCTTCGAGCAGCACGTTGCCGCCGGCGAAGAACGCGCGGAGGACGGTGTCCACCACTTCGCCCTGGCCGACGATCACCTTCCCGATCTCCTGTCGAACGGCGTCGTAGCGGCGGCGGAACAGCTCTGCCCGTTCGCGGGCGTCGGCGGGCATTTGGAACGTGGTCTGGTCGGTCACGGTCAGTTCTCCTCCCACTTCTGTTTCTTCTGGGCACGGCGTTTCGCGTCGAGCAGTCCGGGCGACTCCGAAGCAGGCGGCTGCGGCGTGGTCGGTGCGGACGCTGGCGCGGCGCCCGTGGAGGGCGCTGCACTCGACGTGTCAACGGGCGGCGCGGTCGCCGGATCGAACGACCCTGCCGGACGCGGTCTCGCAGCGCCGGCAGCCGGCCGCGCTGCGATTGCTCCCGCGGCTGCCGCTGACGGCTTGCGCCGGAACTTCGACCAGTCGATCCGCACACGACGGACGGCGACGTCGAGGACGAGCACGAGCGCGGCGAGTCCTGCGAGCCATGGCCAAAGTTCCACCGGCTCTTCCGTGGACTCGACCGGGCCGGTCCACGGGATCGACGCAGCGTCGGGCTGTTTCGCGTCGGCGGCGGCTGCGCGGTCGAGTGCCTCGACGTCGAGGATGCGCGCGCCCGCGCCTTCGAGCAGCGCGAAGAGACGTTCGTTGGAGTGCTGTGCAAGGTGCTCGGCCGAGTACGCGACGCACACGGCGGCCTGGGTCATCGAGATCGTCTTTCCGGTGGCGTCGCGCGGATCGGCCCAGTGGAGCGTCGCGAGCCATGTGCCGACGTCCGTCGCGGGGAACTCGCCCTCGTACCGCCCGGGGCCGGTCGCGGTCAGCTTGAACTCCGTCGCGCGGCCGTCGGGCGCCGTCGCGGTCCCGGCGACGCGCAGGCCGTTGTCGAAGCTGCCGTCCTCGCGGAGCGCATCGAGGACCACGTGCGCCACGCCGCCGTCGATTTCGGCCGACGCCTTCGCGCCCAGGTGCTCGACGGAACGCAGGTTGCCGCGCACGACCTGCGTCCAGAAGCGCCCGTAGCCCGCCCAGCCGACCCAGTTCTGTGCCCACCGCGGCGATGCGTCGGACGTCCACGCCGTTGCCTGACCGAGGCCGCGGCGCCACGTCGCGAGCACCGGATCGTCCTCCGGTCCGGAGAGAACCAACTCGGCTTCCGGCCGGATCGAAACCACCGTGTGACCGAGCAGCAGGGGCAGCCCGCCGTCGGCCACTTCGTTCAGCATGCGGTGGATGCCGCGCACGGTCGGCGTGAACGGCTCCTCGCTCCAGGCGGATCGCCGCACGGTGACGGCTTCCTTGATGAAGATCTGCGGCAGGCGGTCGCGCGCGCTCGACTTCAGTTCGTACGCGGTGCCGCCCGTGGCGTCTGCGATGTGCTTCATCGAACGCGGCCCGTCGGGGGTGTGCGAATCGACGCAGATCGTTGTGACGGTGGCCCGGAGTTCGTCGTGGAGATACGCGAGGAGCTTGTCGGACGGCGGTTGCGGATCCCCGTCGGACACGAGGATCACGTGCTTCGCGGACGCGCCGCTCAGTGCGAGCGCGTCGGCGGCGCGCTGCAGGATCGCGTGCAAGCTCGGAGCGTCGGAAGGCTCGGCCTTGGCGACCTGGGCCATGTGGGACTCCTTCGTCCCGACGCGGGTGAGCGGGATGACCCAGCGTTCCTTCCCGTCCATCGAGTACTCGACGAGGCCCATCTCGTCGTCGGAGGAGAGCGCTTGGATCGCGAGCTTCGTCACCTCTCGGCCGATCGAGTTGCCGTCCGGGAACTCGCAGGAGTGAAGTGCGACCACGAGTGCACCGCCGGGCATCACGCGGCGGTTCTTCACGTCGCTCGTCACGGGCAGGACTGCTTCGAGGTCCGTGCCGCCGTAGCCGCCGGGCCCATACGTCTGCGGGCCTCCGATGCAGACGAGTCCCGTGCCCATGTCCTCGACGGCCGACTTGAGGACGCGCCGCTGGACGTCGGTCAGCATCCACGCGGGCACGTTCTCGATCACCACGCAGTCGTAGGGCACGTAGCCGCCGGGGTCCGCCGGCAGGCTGCCGCCGACCACCGAGTCCACATCGATTCCAAGGCCGTCGGCGAGCGCGGCCGCCAGGGGGCTGCCCTCGGCGTTCGACGCCAGCAGGACGCGGCCCTTGCCGCGCACGAACGTCGCCGCGGCTCCCCGGTTGTTCACCGGGTCACCGTCGATCTCGGGCTCGACGATCGCTTCGATCCGGTGGAAGCCCGCCGTGGCGAACGGCACGCCGAGCGCGAACACGTTGCGGCCGCGATCGAGTTTCACCTGCTGGGTCTGAGCTTCCACGCCGTCCACGAGGCAGCGCAGGCGCGCGGTGACCGGGCCGTGCGTGCTCTCCACGATCACCCGCACCGGGACCGGGGCGTTCTCGGCGCTCTGCGACGGCGCGACGACTTTCGCGATCCACACCTCGCGGTCGCGGGCGTATCGGATCGGCACGACGGTCACGCCGGTGTGGTCTGCGACGAGTTCGCGCACCGCCGCGAGCGCGTCTCCCTGCGTTTCGTTGCCGTCGGTGACGAGCACGATGCTGCGCGCGCCACCGGTCGGGAAGCCCGCCCGGGCGAGTCGCAGCGCGCCTTCCACGTCGGTCTCTGCGGTCGGTATGCGCGTGGAGATGTTCTTCGGGTCGATCGGGATCGGTTCGTCGCGCTTCGTCGCCGAAATGCGCGCCATCGGTGCCTCGACCGCCGCGCCCTGGGCGAAGACCACGAATGCGGCGTCGTCGTCGTCTTTGCGAAGCGAAGCGCTGCGTCGGACGAACTCCTTCGCGTCGTCGAGGGCGGCCTTCGGAACGGAGTCGGAGACGTCGAGCACGTAGGCGACGGACCGGAACCGGCTCTCGAACTCGAGTCGAGGAAGCGACAGCGCGAGCACCACGATGAGCAGCATCACGCCGCGCGCGACGAGCGCGGCCGCCTCGCCGGTACGCACGCCTTTCCGTGTCCCACGACCGAGCAGTGCGATCCACGCGACCACCCCGTACAGGACGATCAGCAGCAGCAACGCCTCGGGGCGGAGGACGCGGAACGACGCGGCGAGGAGCGACGTCATCCTTCGAACCTCGTGCGGTAGTACGTGGCAAGTCCGCGGGCCACGCCGCGGGCGACGAACGCGTGCAGCAGGAGCCACACCATGCACGTTGCGAGGCCGAACGTGATGTCGGAGTCCGACGGCGGGGGTACCGACGTCATCTCCAGGCTTGAGCCACCGGTGCGCAGGGGGGCCACGGCGGACAGGATCGCACCAACCGGGTTCAGACCCCAGGTGCAGGTGATGCGGACGCCCCAATCGGCCGTCGGTGCGAGGCCCGAGGCGGCCATGCCGAGGTACGCGCCGAAGATCATCCCGAAGATCAGGATGACGCCCATCGTGCGTTTCACGGCCGCGGCGGGCTCGCGCTGGTCGAGAGACTGCTGCACGCCGATCACGATCCACGTAGCCGACACGACGCCGCCGGCGATCAAGTACGCCGGCACGGCGAAGATGGAGAGGATGCCGAATGCGCTTCCGATCAGCAGGTGGGCGCAGGGCACCGCGAGCGCCGGGAGCAGCGTCCGGAAGAGGCCGAGGAGCTTGCCCTGGATGATCTGCGACGGCGGGATCGGCGTGACGCGGATGATGTCGAGCGCGCCGGATTCCTTCTCGGACGCGAGCGACGTCGCGCCCGCGGCGGCCGCGGCGAGCACCAGCAACGCGGTCTCGAAGACGAGGAACCCGGTGAACAACTCGAGCGAGTCGAATGCGTTGCCGCGCCACGCCGCGACCACGTACGCGGCCTCGGCGGCGATGAGGACTCCGACGAGCGTGCGGCGTGTGCTCCGCGACCGGAGCGCTCCGCCGGTGCGGACCTCGCGGTCGAGGATGGGGTTCTCGTACCGGAGCGGGAGGTACGGCCGGCCGGCGGTGGTGGCGACCTCCGCGTCGAGGCCGCCGCGGGCTTCGCGGTCGATCCGCAGCGTGGCGGTCAGGATCGCGGCCAGCGAGACCGTGAGACCGATCACGAGGAGCACCCACGAGCCGCCGCCGCCGACGACCGCGTATCGTTGCGGGTCGGTGGCCACGCGCAGAGCCTCCACCGGCGAGAGTGAACTGGCGAGTAGCGGCGAGGCCTTGCTGATGGCGCTGCCGAGCGCGGTGAGGCCCGTCAGGATCGACGCTGCGGCGACGTACGCGCCGACGACGGCGGGTCCTGTCGAACGCGCCCAGGCCGAGATGACGAACGCGGGCGCCCCGACGATCAACAGTGTTCCAAGAAGCGCGGCGGTCGCGGCAGCGACCTGGCCGGGGCGGACGCCGCCGTAGGCCAGCGCGATCGCGATCGGCGGCCAGCAGGCGAACACGAACACGGAGAGCCCCGCGGCGCGAGCCGTGAACGCGCCCCACGAGAGCTGGAACGGCGTGATGGGGGACGCGAAGAGCACCGGCAGCGCGTTCTGCGCACGGGCCCGGACGAGCGACGTCCCGAACGCGGCCGGTGCGGCGCCGGCGAGCAGGACGACGCCCGCCACGACCGTCAGGTCGAGCACGTTTCCGCCGAGGTTGGTGAAGTCGCCGGTGGCGTGCGCGCCCATGACGAGGATCGCCACGATCCCCGCCACGGCGATCGCGAAGCCGGCACGCATCCACAGATAGTGCTTCGCGACCGAGGCGCGGACGTAGTCCCGCTCGAAGACCGCGTTCACGTCGCGACGCTCCGCGCGGCGGCCATTCCGGCGGCTACTTGTTCTCGGGCAGCGTGTCGAACCACGAACGGATGCCCTCGCGGTAGCGGCGGGGGATCTGGTCGGACTCGAGCGGTGCCTGCGCGTCGTCGCGCGCTGCGCGCAGGACCTCGAGGTCCTGCACCGTGAGTTCCCCGGGCTTCGGCAGGCCGCGGAAGTTGGTCACGGTCATGCGTCCCTTCGGGTCCAGGCGGCCCCGGGCGACCTCGGGGCGCGAGCCGTCCGGCGCGTTGCCGAACGACGGTTTCCCGCCCTGGCCCTGTCCGGGCCCTCCCATGCCATCGCCCTGGCCAGTTCCCTGGCCGCTGCCATTGCCCTGGCCGCTCTTGCTTCCGCCCGCGCCGAACTTCCCATCGTTGCCGTGCAGACCGCACGACTCGCCGCCGCTTCAAGTGCCTCCCGGCTTGCCGCCGCCGAACTTCAGCTTCTTCCCGCGTCCGGCCGCCTGGCCGCCCTGGCGGAGCATCTCGGAGAGATCGTCCATGGCCGCGAGTTCGTCGAGTTGCTTCAGCAACTCCTCGAGCTCCTCGCGCGTCATCTCCTCCATCTGCGCAGACTCGTCCGACGCATCGGACTCCGACTGGAGGGACTCGTAGTCGCTCGCGTCCATCTTCGCGGCGAGCTCGCGCAGGCGCTGCGCGATCTTCTCGAGGACGTCGTCGTTGCCGATGCTCCGGAGAGACTGTGCGACTTCGGCGGCACCGGCCTCCTCGGCGCGCTGCACGGCGCGGCGCAACGCGTCCACGCGGGCCGCGAGATCGCGGATGTCCTGCTGGGACGGGCCAGTCTCGTTGCCGTCCTTCCCGTCGCCGTCCTTCTCGCCGTCTTTGCCGGACTTCCCGTCCTTCCCTGACTTCTTCGCCTTCTCCTTCAACTGCTTCTCGAGCGCCGCGAGGTCCTTCTGCAGGGTCTCGAGGCCGGCCGACGAGAGGTCGCGGAGGAGGTCGGCGAGTGCCTTGTCCTGAGCGGCGGCCTCGGGCGTCGCCTCGCTCGCGTCGCGCAGTCCGGCTTCGCGACGCGCGTCGGCCTTGACCTGGTCGGCGAGCTTGTTCAGCTTCGTCATTGCGATCTCGCGCGACGGCGGGAGCTTCTGCATCTCCTCAGCCTGCCGCCGGACCTGCGCGGCCACCTTCGCGAGCGTCGGCTCCTTGCGTTCGATGGCGGCCGCCTCGACGCGCTTCGCAGCTTCCTGGAGCTTCCGCGCGACCTGTGCCACGCGGTCGGCTTCAGCGAGTCGCGCGGCCTTCGTCTCGGGTGACTCGATCGCCTCTGCGACGGGGTGCCAGAGGAGCAGCGCGCCGGTGCCGGCGACGGCGGCGACCGCGATCGTGAGCGGACGTCGCAGGAGGCGGGGGCGGAAGGCGCGCGCTACGGCTGCGCCGGCGACGCATGACGCGGCAGACTCGGCATCGGCGACGACGAGCGGCGACATCGGGCCGGGCGTTCCGGACTCGGACTGGCACCAGAGGGCCGTCGAGAGCCGCTCCCGGAGACCGAGGCCTTCGTCGGCACGCGCAGCAAGGGTCTGCGCGTCCACTCGGCGGACGAGCGCGCCGACGATGGGCACAGCGAGGGCGACGGCTGCACCGGCGTACGCCGCGAGACCGGGCGAAGCCGCGGCGGCACCGAGACGCGACGCGGCAACCACTCCGAGCGCCACGCCGCCGCCCCAGGCGAGTCCGTGCTGGAGATCTTCGACGGCGGCCGCGGCGGCGAGCCGGAGCCTGACCTTCCTCAGGAGACTCTGGACGTGGAGCATGTCACCTCATCGGACGCACGACGCGCCCCGTTCGTTCCAGCAATCTACCCGGTTCGGTCACTCGTCGTCCGTCTGGATCTTGACCGCAGCCGACCGCAGGAGCCCGAGCGACAGAATGACGTGCGCCACGGACCAGAACAACCCCCACGCCAGGAACTGGCGCTCGCTGCCGCCTGAGGCCCCGTGCTGCGCGGAGACGCTCGCCATCGTGACGTTCACCGGCGGCGACATCGTCACCAGCGCGGCCATGAGATCCTCGCTCTTCCACGCCCCTGCCATGCCGGCGACGAGCAGCGCGAATCCGTGCGCGACCAGGGAGCCCAGCGCGATCGCGTACGACATCCCCGCCGCGCGGCCGGGCGTGGCAGACGTCGAGGAGACGCGGAGGCCGATCGACGAGAACAGGAGCAAGGCAACTCCTGTGGACGCGAGCCACGCAGGGAGGCACGCCGACTTCACGCCGTGCCACGACCCGACGATCGCGAGGGCGATCGCCGGCACGAGCAGGACCGCGCCGTGGACGACGAGGCCGAGGAGTTTCCCGCGGAGGATCTCGCCCGCCGAGAGTCGCGTCGCGCAAAGGAGCGCGAGCGACCCCTGCTGACGTTCGACCGAAATCGCCTGCGAACTGCGCGCGAGCAGCACGATCGCGGTGCCCCACGTGGCGATGTTCATTCCCGCGATGATCGCGTCGTCGTCGAAGTCGGCGACCAGCGGGATGAGCCACGTGAGGCCGCCGATGACGAGCCACGTCGCCCACGCGCCGACGCCGGCGCGCCGGAACGGCACGCCGAGCGTAGCGCGATCGAGAACGGGATTGCGGAAGATGGTGCGCACCGTGCGCCCGCGCCGCGGACCGGCCGACGCGAGACTCGCGGCCTCGCGAGAGAGGCGCGCGGAGGCCAACGCCAGCGCGACGATCGAACCGAGTCCCGCTGCGACGAAGAACGGCCACACTTCGGAGCGCGTGGTGCCGCGGCCCACGACGGCTTCGATGATCGTCCCGAACGCGACGACCGGGGTGTGCGACGCGATCCAGGACGGCCCCGACCCGACGTACACGTCCCACAAGAGCCAGCACGACAGCCACGACTCGAGGAGCGGCACGACCACGGCCAGGAAGTACGCGAGCGTGATCGCGCCGGACATCGACCGCGAGTAGGCCGACGCGAGGATCGACGACGCGGCGGCGATCGAGGCGAGCGCAAGCACGAGGCCCATCCACGTCACGAACAGCGAGACCGAGATGCCGCCGTAGAGAAAGCAGATCGCCGCGATCGGGAGGCCCCCGACGAGCGGGATGAGCATGGCTCCGAGGCGCGACAGGAACTTCGCGAGCACGAACGCCCCGGGCCGCACCGGCGCGGCGAGCACGAGTTGAAGCGTGTCGAGCGCGCGCTCTCCCGCGATCGCGCCGCTGCCGAGCGCGGGTCCGACGACGAGGACCAGGATCGGGAACGCGACCGCGAACCCGGTGAACACGGCGCGGCCGATGTCGTCGGGTGATGTCCGTCCGATCGACCCAACGACTCCCATCGTGAGCAGAATCGCGACCGCCAGGATCGCCATCACAGCGACGACCGCCGTGCGGAGCATCACGTACTTCTTCGCCGACGTCAGGACGAGGAAGTCGCGTTCGAGGACGGCGCGCATGCCCCCGACGAAGCTGCCGCGTCGTGGGGCGGGCACCGTTCGCGGCGCGGCGGCGGGATTGGAAACGGCGCTCACGCCACCTGACCCTTCGTGACGTGCATGAACACGTCCTCGAGCGACATCTCCGTCTCGGCGAGGTGGATCAGGTGCAATCCGGCGCGGACGACGTCCCGCGCGAGGAACGACGTGTCTACGACGCCGTCGCGCAGGCGGATCAGCACCTCGCCGCGGCCGCCCTCGCGCTGCGCGGCGACGTCGGGGTGGCCGCGGAAGAGATCGAGCAGAGCGGTTGTCGAACGACCGTCGTCGCCTTCCTCGGTCACGCGCACGCAGACGACGCGCCCCTGCTCCTGACCGAGGCGGCGCTTGGCTTCCGTGATCGGGCCCGAGAACAGCAGCTTGCCCCGCTCGATGATTCCGATCGTGTTGCACATCTCGCCGATCTCGCTCAGGATGTGGCTCGAGATCACGATCGTCTTGCCCTGGCGGCGCAGTTCCTGGATGAGTTCCTTGAACTCGATCCGGGCGCGCGGATCGAGGCCCGCCGCCGGTTCGTCGAGCAGCAGCACCGCGGGGTCGTGGAGCAGGCAGCGCGCCAACCCAAGTCGCTGGCCCATGCCGCGTGAAAGTCCCTTCACCGGTTCCATCCGCTTGCCCGTGAGATCGACCAACTCGAGGACTTCGTCGATCTTCTTGGCCCGCGTGAGTCCGCGCATCCGATACGCCGCGGCGAAGAACTCGAGGTACTCCTGGACGAGCATGTCGTCGTAGATCCCGAGCACGTCGGGCATGTACCCGATGAGCGGCTTCACGGCGTCGGGCCGCTGCGTCACGTCCACGCCGCAGACTTCCGCCCTCCCGCCGCTCGGGCGGACGAGCGTGGAGAGGATCTTGATCGTCGTGGACTTGCCTGCGCCGTTCGGTCCGATGAACCCGAAGGCGTCGCCCTTCTCGATGCGGAGGTCGAGGTCCGCGAGTGCGACGACGCCGCGATAGACCTTCGTCAGGCCGATCGTCTGGATCGCTGCGACCGGCAGCGACGCGGCAGCGACCGGCGGCGGGACCTGAGGCGGAACCTGGGGCGGAACCTGGGGCGTGTCGGTCATTCGAGTTCGACCTCTTTCGAGATGACGACGTGGCGCCGGCCGGGCTCGTCGAGTCCCGGCAGCGCAATCGGACACTCGTCGGCGACAGCGAGGAAGAGCGCCCGGCGCCCGGCGGGCGAGCGCTGCACGATCCCCGCGCGGCGGAGCGCTTCGTAGGACTCCGGCGGCTTCGCGGAGTTCACGGTGGCGGTCACCACGCTCGCCAGGAACACGCGCAGTTGCTCGGGCGGGAGTTCGCTGGAGCCCGTCTGCCAGGGGGCGTTGCCGTCGGACTTGGACCAGCCGAGCGACTCGACGTCTGCCGTGTCGGTCGCCCGCGCGGTGCCGCCCGCGGCGATCGGTCCGGTCCGGACGTACGTGCCCTCGGGAAGGAAGAGCCACGAGTCGAGCAGCGGAACGGGAAG
Source organism: Planctomycetota bacterium (assembly GCA_021414065.1). Classification (GTDB taxonomy): domain Bacteria; phylum Planctomycetota; class JAJSAM01; order JAJSAM01; family JAJVHW01; genus JAIOPE01. The sequence goes on along the minus strand of JAIOPE010000162.1, from coordinate 5,173 downwards.
CGCGTTGATCACGGTGACCGCGCCGTGCCCGCCGCGCTCTCGCACGACGTCGACCGTGCGGCCCGTCGTGCCCGCGCCACAGACGTGGATCGTCCGCTGCGACCGGAACGCGATCTCCATCGTGGCCTTCTGCGCGAGCGGGTCGTTGCCGCGGATCTCCAGCGGGAGCGCGGCGCCGACGCCGCCCGTCGGCGGGAGCCCGGGGAAGCTGCGGCCGAGGAAGATGGCGGGCATCGCGTGGCTCAACTCCCGCGTGGCGCTGATCGGCTCGAAGTAACCCGCGAGATCGTGGAAGCGGACGAGTTCCCGACCCGGGCGGCCGCCAGCGGCGTACTGCACCGTGACGATGCGGTTGACCACGGCCTTGGTCGAGAAGAGGAAGATCGACGCGCCGTACGCGAGCACGGTGAAGACGATCACCGCGCCGGCGAAGGTGAACGTCGTCAGCCGCTCCTTGCGGAGGCGCTTCAGAACGAGCCAGTCGCCGGGGCCGACCACGAGGACGTAGATGAACAGGCCGAGCAGGACCGCGGGGAGCGGCGGCGGCGTGAACGCGTCCTGCGGCAGCGCGGCGCCGACCTTCGCCGAGACGTCCATCTGCTCGTTCCAGCCGTTCTCGTCGGTCTTCCACGGGCGGGGATCGCTCGCTCCGGCGATCGGCCGGGCCGCCCTTGAGACGGGCAGGTCATCCGGTGCGATGCACTCCATGAACCCGCGCGCGTCGAACGCGAGGAGGACGATCCGGCCGGAGCCGTAGTCGCGGCCGGCGACCCAATCGTCGGCGCCGCGCAGGCCGTCGGCGTCGCGGGGCCCGCCCGGCGCGTCCATGAACTGGACGCACGGCCCCTCGCGGGGGAGCGGCTCGGGCGACGCCGCCCCGAGCCGACGTGCGAACGCTGCGTAGTCGCCGCGGCCGACGGAACTCCAGCGCGCGGGCATCGACGCGGCGAGCGGAGACGCTGCGAAGAGTGGTGCGTTTTCGCCGAGCGACACGACGAGGCGTCCGCCGAGGGCGACCCAGTCGAGGAGCGCGTCGAGGTCCGCCGGGTCGGCGCACGTCGCAGCGTCGGGGTCCACGATCACCAGCGACTCGAGTCCGTCGAGTCCGAGCGGGGCGAGCCGGAGCACGCCGGGGTCCACGTGCATGATCCGCAATCGGGCGCTGTGGAGGCCGCCGGCGGGGGAGTCCTTCGTCTTCAGGTCCATCTCGCGCCCGGAGAGTCGCGACGAAAGCACGCTGCCCGGGTCGCCGATCACGCCGATCGCGCGCTCCTCGCCGGGACGCGTTCCGTGGCTCTGGCGCGGATCGACGACTGCGAACGAGAGGCGCCCGCGGTCGCCCGTGACTTGTCCCGCGTGAATCGGCGTGCGCGGCGACGTCTCAACGTCGAACTCCACGTTCGGCGCGAACCCGCTGGGTCCGGGCACGAGGAACGCTTCGTCGCGCGTTGCGCTCGCGCCGAGCGTGACGGTTCGCTCGACGGCCAGCGTGTCCGAGTTCCCGAGCCCCGACTGTCGGATGCGGAGCGTGACCTCGACGGGCGCAGCAGCGCGATTGCGCAGCGTCACGATGCAGGGGGTCGCGGCGTCGGACACCCAGGAGCCGTCGTGCCCGAACACCGCGCGGACGTCCACGTCGGCCCGTGCGGCGGAGGCGAGGACTGCGACGAGCGCGCAGCCGACGAACGCAGCGAGTTGTTGCGGTCCTCTCACGGTTGCGACCCTCTCACGGACGCCTCCAGGCGACGGCTTCGGGGTCGATCCGCGCGATCCGGTGGTTCCCCATGTCCGCAAGATACAGCCGGCCGGCGTGCCAGGCGACGTCCCACGGCTCGCGGAACCGCTCGGGCGCGTCGCCGAACTCACCGAAAGCCCCCCGCAGCGCGCCCTCGGGGGAGAACCTCCGCACCTCGTGGAGCGCGCCGCCGATCGCCACGTACACGTCGCCGTCGGCGCCGCGGCAGACGCCGCGCGGCAGCGCGCCTTCGGGCAACTCCGGTCCGAAGCGACCGAGCGAGTGTCCGTCTTTCGCGAAGAGGACCATCCCTGCGAACTCGTCGGCGACGAGCACGCGGCCGTCCGCAAGCGGAAGCGCTCCCATCGCCCGTCCGAGTCCGCCCTCGCCGGCCGTGCCGCCGCCGAGCACCCGCAAGGGCGCGCCGTCGGACCGCAGCACCTGCACGCGGTTGGTCTTGTCGAACCCGTACTCCGAGACCACGAAGTTGCCGTCGGCGTCCTGCACGATTCGTTGGGGATAGAGGAACTGCCCGGGCGCGACTCCGTACTCGCCGAACGTCCGCCGCTGCACCCCTTCGGGCGAGAGCACGACGATCCGGCTCTGGTGCGTGTGGGCGATCGCCAGGTCGCCGTCGGGAAGCCATGTCACGCCCGTCGGGAGCCCGCGGCGGACGTCGCCCGGCACAACGACGATCGACCTGCGGAACACCCCGTCGAGGCCGAACACCTGGAGCCGTCCGGTGCGGTCGAGCACGGCGATCCCGGAGTCGGACACCGCCACGCCGCGGGGGTCCCGGAACTCGCCGTCGCCGGTGCCGGGGCGACCGATGGAGACGACGCCGGGCCCGCCGCAGCCCGTTCCCGTCAGCGCTGCGAGTGCCACGAGGAGCACTGCTGCCGTCGCGACGAGGGCGCAGAGGAAACGGTTCGGCGTTCGACTCACGACGGCCGCCGTCGGAAGACGTCCAGCAGTCGACGGCGCCGTCGCAGCACGACCACGAGGTCGCCTGCGAACTCGCTCGCAGCGCTTGCTCCCGGGGCAGCGCTCGCGTCGCCGCGGGGCGCGTCGTCTCCGTGGCCGTGTGCCCGCGCGTGCTCCGCCCTGGCTTCGCGGGGCGTGAGTCCGAGGCCCTCGAACTCGAAGATCTCCTCGTCGTCTTCGATCTCGTCGCCCGCGATGTCGAGGTCTTCGCCGCGCAGGCGCAGCACGAGGCCGTCGCGACGGGCGGTCTCCCAGTCGGCCGCAGGCAGTTCGACTTCGTGGAACAGGTCGCGCCCCACGGCCCGGAGTGCGTCGTCGGCGTCGCCCCAGAGTTCACCGGCGCGCCAGAATCGCGGCTGGAAGTCCTGCCCCTGGCGGCGCTTCTCGTTCTGCTCCTCGGCCCAGTCGAGGTCGCGGAGCGCCGCGTGTCCGACCTGGTCCTCGACGTGGTGCCGCACCTCGTGGCGCACCGTCTCGACGATCTCGTCATCGACGTCGAACGTCGGGTCGCGGCGCGCCGCCTCGACGAACGATCCGTAGTAGAGGACGACGGTCGAGACGAGGTCGCCTCCGCCCGCGAAGTCCGGCGCGTGGACGCACTCGCCGAGTGTGATCATCCCGCGCACGTCTCTGTGACGGTGGCTTTCGCGAACGACGAGCGGTCCCGACACCCGTTCCCGGAACTCGGGAGGGATGGCCTCGTAGGCCTGCAGCACCTTCTCCTGGAACTCCTCGAAGGGGATCACCTCGCAGGTTGTACGGGCAGAGGGGGCTCCGAGTCCCGCGGAACCGAGTGCCTCCGAGCTCGAATCGGCGCTCCGCTCAAATCGAGACGCGCGGATTCCCGAAAGGAGAGAGCCGGAGATCAGCGCCCGGCTGAGGTCCTCCGCCGATGTTCACCCTCCGCCGCCGCGCGCTCGTCGCGTTCACCCTGACCAACGCCGTCGTGGCGGTTGTCGCGTTCATGGCCGTGCCGCTCCCGCGGGAGTGGTGGGGCGACGTCTCGGGACCGGCCGCGCTCTCGTCGAGCGCGCTTCCCGCGACGCAGTTCGACGCGGCCGTGTACGGGTTGCGAGCCGACGACCGTTCCACGCGTCTCACGGCCCTGCGCGTGCTCGGAGCCCTCGGTGACCGCCGCGCGGTTCCGCACCTGATCGCCTTCCGCGACTCCCGCGACGACGACGTCTCCCGCGAGGCGACGCTCGCCCTCGCTCGCATCACCGGCGACCCGGACGTCGTCCACTCGCTCGCGACGCGCGCCGTCGAGCACCTCGACTCGGTGGCGGCGATCGGCGCATCCGTGAGCCCGTCGGCCGACTCCGAACTGACGGCGCTCGCCGGTCCCCGCGACCCGTACGTGCGCGGCGCCGCGCTCAAGGCCCTCGCGAAGCGGTCGCCTTCGGCGGCAGTTCCCCTGATCCACGAAGCGCTCGCGTCCGACGAACCGCCGCTGCGCTGTTTCGCGCTCGAGGCCGCGCTCATCGCGGGAGATTCGTCGCTCTTGGACGACCTGCGCGCCTGCGCAGCGTCAGCCGACCGCCTCGAGCGTCGCCTCGCTCTCGGAGCGCTGACCCGCACCGGCGAGCCGGGTGCCGAAGCCGATCTCATTGCGATGTCGGCGGGCGGTCGCCGCGACGGCGATCGCTGGGTCGAGGTGCTCGCCGCGGAGACGCTCGCCATGGCCGGTTCCGCGGCTGGTCCGGAACTCTGGCGCCGCGGCGTCGGCGAGATGGCCGACTTCGACCGCGCGACGGCCGTCGGGCGGCTCCGGAAGGACGTGCCGGACGCGCTGCGTCCCGCGCTCCAGTCGCTGCTCTGCGACCGGTCGTCGGCCGTCCGGGTGGCAGCAGCACTGGCTCTCGGCGCCGCGGGCGACCGGTCGGCGTCTGCCGCTCTCCGTGACGGCGCGGCGGGCGACGACCCGCTGGCGGCCGACGCGCTCGGCGGCGACGTTCGCGCGGACTGCGCCGTCGTGCTCGCTTCGCTGACTGCGCGGTAGACGCCGCGCCCGGGTACGATGCCCGGCGTGCAACGTGCCGTGGTCCTCGTCATCGCCCTGGTCCTCGCCGCACTCCTGGCGTGGGCTGTGGGACAGGGCGGCGACACGAGCGGGGTCGCCGTGTGTGCATCGATCGAGCGTCGGCTCCAGGCGGGGGATGTCGCGGGCGCCCGGCGTGAACAGCAGAACGCCGCGGGCCGCATCCCGAAGCGAGTCGCTGGGTACCTCGACGCCGTGATCGCGCTGGCCGAAGGGAAGGACGACGTCGCGTCGGCCGCCATCGAGAGCGCCTACGCGGCCAACGACGCGCACGACGACGCGCACAACGTCGCGCACGACGACTGGCGGATCGTATCCACCCTGTTCGCCACGCGCGTGAACGGCCGCCGTCGCGATGCCGGGTGGTCCGCGCTCGACGCGTATCTTGCTCTCCACCCCGGCGATGAACGTGCTCT
>JAIOPE010000161.1 GCA_021414065.1 Planctomycetota bacterium | reverse complement strand
CGGCATGGTGTCATCGCGCATGAGAGGGATCTGGTCAGCCAACATCTAGACCTCCGTGTTAGGTCTATGTTAGCTTGACCCTCCGACAGGCACCTGAGCGACGTGGAGAGGCCTCACCCGGATCATTCACGAAGCTCCGCGGGAGAACGGCGTGCAACGTAGGAAGGGCTTGCGGTGCACGCCGATCCGGCGCTCGTTCGCACGGCGACACACCGTCCTGGACGAGATCCGCGGAGTCGGCCGCAAGGCGGGACCCGCAGCGTCGGCTTTGTCAAGCCACGCAAGGGTCCCAACGCAGCGGGCGACCCGCCGGCTCGTCCAGGCGCGGAGCTTCGTGCATGATTCGGGTTAGAGCCAGTCTTCGATCGACTCGGAGAAACGCTGGCGCAGGCTTGCGATGAAGCTGCGGATGCGAGCGTCTTCGCTGGTGATCGGTCGACTCGAAGCCCAGTCGGCGTCGAGGAGTGCGGCAATCCGATCGACGGTCGGCGCGTCGGTGATCGCGAGGTCGATCTCAGCGTTGCGCTTCCAGCTCCACGAATCGAAGTTGCTGCTTCCGACGACCGCGAGTGTGCGGTCCACGACGAGCGTCTTCGCGTGGTAGAAGGCCGATTCGTACTCGTGGAGTTGCACGCGCAGGCGGAGGTAGCGGCCGTACCGGGCGCGCACCGCGTGATACAGGATCGAGTTCGCGTGCGAGAGAGACGGGTGGATCACCCTCACATCCACGCCGCGCGCCGCCGCCTGGTAGAGCGCTTTGCGCACCGAGTGCGGCGGGAGGAAGTACGGCGTGCCGATCCAGATGCGGACGCTCGCTGCACGGATCGCCTCGAGCAGGACGGGTCGGAAGTCGCGCGCGTCGGGCCAGCCGCGCAGGAGGCGTATCTGCGAGCCGCCGAGCTGGAGGGGCGCCTGCGGCACCGGGATCGTCACATCCGGACCGTCGCACGGCGCACACCTCGGGTCCCAGCGCCAGAAGTCGGCCTCGAACGCAGCTTCGAGATGCGCGACCACCGGTCCACGGATCTCGTACATGCGGTCGTGCCATGGATGCTCGCCGCCCTTCGAGCCGGAGAAGTGCAGCGAAAAGCCGGCGCCGCCCGTGTAGGCCACGCATCCATCCACGACGACGATCTTCTTGTGCGTGCGATGGATGTACCGGCTCCAGACCCGGAGCCGGAATGGGTTGAACACGCGCACGTCGGCGCCCGCCGCCCCCACGTCGTTCACCAGGCCCATCGCGTCGCGAGCGCCCTGCGCGTCCACGAGCAGGCGGACCCGCACGCCGCGTCGCACGGCGTTCACGAGCGCGTCGCCGAAGAGGTGTCCCACCTCGTCGTCGTGCCACAGGTACATCTCGACGTCCACTGCGACGCAGGCCGCGTCGATCGCAGAAGCCATGCGCGTGAAGAACGCAGAGCCCGGACCGAGCGGCTCGATGGAGTTCCCCTCGGCGACGGTGAAGGCGTTGCGGATGCGACGTCCGAGGCGGCGGCGGAAGACGTCCCGCACGCCGCGCGGCGCGCGCGGGACGGACAGTTGGTCCGAGCCCGCGCTCACGGCGACGTGAGCTCCATCTCGATCAGCACGGGCAGGTGGTCCGACGCCAGCGTCGCGTCGGCGAGCCGCGAGACGAAGTGACGCTGCGCGCGAACGTGCCCGCGCAGGAACAGCTTGTCGAGTGCGGCGACGGGGCTCTTGCTGGGGAACGTCGCTGGTCCCGGGTCCTTCGCGTGGCAGGTCGCCGCAGTGAACCCGGCCTTCGCGAGCTCGCCCGAACAGAGCCGGTTACGCCAGTCGTTCGTGTCGCCCACGAGGACCACGGGTGCGCCGTGCGGGGCAACCTCGTCGGCGCGGTCGAGCACGCGCGCGATCTGGGCGGAGCGCTCGAACCCGGCGAGGCCGAAATGGAGGTTGAAGAGGTGGAGCGTGCGCCGGTCCACGCGCAGGTGCGTGTACAGCGTTCCGCGCGTGCGCTTCCCGCGGACGAGGAGCGACAGGTCGAGCGTCTCGGACTCCTCGATCGGGAAACGCGAGAGGGTCAGGTTGCCCCACGCACCGTCCTTGAGGTTGCGATAGAGCCCGACCGCGCCGTGCGCCATGCCGAGGAGTTGCGCGAGTCGCTGCGGTTGTGCGTGCTGGTCATGCTCGTGCCAGACGACTTCCTGGAGGCAGACGACGTCGGGTGCGTAGTGGCGGATCACGTCGGCCACTCGCTCGACGCTGCGATGCCCGTCGGTGCCCACGCACTGGTGAACGTTGTACGAGAGGAGGCGGAACTTCATGCGCCACCACCCTTCCGCGTCGGCCCCTTCGTGCGACGCCAGCGCTTCGGCACGGCGCGGCGGACACGCGGGAACTTGCGCAGGAGCCGTACGCCGAGTCGCCGCGCCGGCGGATAGTCGGCCGCGATCAGGAACAGCGCGAGGAAGAACAGCGGAAAGCCGGGGATGCCCGGGACGAACCCGAAGAACAACGCGACGAGCGTGAGCAAGACCGCGCCCGTCCAGCGCGCGATGCGCCAGAGCGCAGTGTGCAGCCGTGCGGACTGCAGTTCTCGCGCGAGCTCCGGGTACGCATCCGGCGGCGGCACGGCGTCCGGCGGGCGCGGGCCGTCGTCGTTAGCCCGGATCATTCACGAAGCTCTGCGGGAGAACGGCGTGCAACGTAGGAAGGGCTTGCGATGCACGCCGATACGAGGCTCATTCGCACGAAAACTCGCGGTCCTGGACGAGATCCGCGGAGTCGGCCGCAAGGCGGGACCCGCAGCGTCGGCTTTGTCAAGCCACGCAAGGGTCTGAGCGCAGCGGACGACCAGTCGTCGACGAGGCCGGCTCGCCCAGGCGCGGAGCTTCGTGGATGATCCGGGCTAGGCATCCGGGCCTCAGGTCCCGCGCTCGCGGAGCATCCGGTTCGCGTCGGCGCGCATCGCCATCACCTCGGCTCGCAGGGTCAGTCGGACGGTGCGACGCTCGAGGCGCCCGAGCACCTCGAGCGCAGCCTCCGGCTCCCCCAGGGCCAGCCGGGACCGCGCCGCCTCGCGGAGCGCGTCCACGCCCGTCGGGTTGCGCCGCGCGCTGTCTTCGTACGACGCGATCGCGCTGCGGAGATCGCCCTTCGCGTGGAGCGCGACTCCGAGCCGGTACGCGGGGTCGTTCTCCATCCACTCGACGCCGTCGCGCCCCGCGGCAACGAGGCGGGCATCGACGTCGATCGTCCGGCGGAACAGATTCGCCGCCTCGTCGAACCGGCCGAGTTCAAGCAGACAGACTCCCCACTCGTTCAGCGGTTCGGGGTCGTCGGGGTCGCCCTTCGCAGCCATCTCCCACGCGATCGCGGCGGCTTCCCACTCCATGCCGTGCATGAGCGTCCACCCGGCCACGGCGGCGGCGCCGGTTTCACCGAGAGCGTCGCGGTGCGTGCCGATTCGCGCGAACTCGGCGCTGAGGATGGCATCCGCTTCCGCGGGGCTGCGTCGTGGGGGCTCGGTCATGTCCCCCTAGTTCTACCGTCCCCCGGGCCCCCGCACGACGGAGCGCCGGACGAGACGGGCCGCCGCCACAGCGGCGAACGCAGCAAATGCCGGGTCGGCGGGGCTGCGCATGCGCGTGTCGGAGTAGAACACGAGCGACGTCGCAAGCGTGCCGGCGAGCAGCAGCGCCCACGGGAGGAGCGCGGGGTCGCCGCGCGACAGCCAGAGGCCAGCGAGTGCGAAGAGGAGCACCGGCGCGAACGTCGCCCAACCGATCGCCCGCTTCAGTGCGGCGTCCGGCTTCGCGCTGTGCTGATCGGGGTCGAAGAAGCGGACGAACTTCCACGCGGCCAGCCGGGCGGCGTCTGCCGGGTGTCCGGTCGTCCACGCGATCGCGTCGGCCGCAAACCGCCGGTCGCTCGATTCCTCGGTCTCGCCGGACCAGCCCCACATCCACAGGTCCGGCGCGTTCGCTGCACCGGCGTACGTGACGTCGGGAGTCAGCCAGCGGCCGGGCGCCGCCGATGTGAGCGACGCCGCGGAGTTCCCGCCGACCAGCGTGACGCCGGTGTTCGTGGTGAGGAGCGGACGACCGTGGATCGCCGCGTTCCGCACCGCCCACGGCGCGACGACGACCGTGAGTGCGGCGGCGAACCACAGGGCGCGTGTGCGTCCGCCGCGGGTGCCCGCGAGAAGCGCCGCCACGACGATCGACGCCGGACGCGCGAGGACCGAGAGCCCGGCGAGGGCGCCGGCAAGGGCCGAACGCCGTGGGTGCGCGGCGTCGTCGGGGGGAACCGCAATCGCGCCGAGGATCAGCGCTGCGGCCAAGGGTTCTGCAAGCACGCGGATCGAGAGCCAGACGCCCGTGGGCCAGAACGCGAGCAGCACGCCGACCCACCGCGCCCGCTCGCCGAGCGACGTGCGACGGAGGCCGAGATATGCGAAGACCGGGACCAGCGCACCGCAGACGATCGACACGCACCGCATCGCGGCGACGCCGCCGCCGAGCCACGTCACCGGCGTCAGGAGCAGCGGGAGCAACGGCGGGCGGAATGCCATGCGCGGTTCGAGGTGCTCGAAGCCCGCCGGAACGAACGAGAAGCCGCGGCCCGACGCGAGGGAGCGCGCGAGCGCGACGTAGTCGATCTCGTCTTCGACCGGCGCGCCCGCGATTCCGAGAACGAGCGCGGCGCCGACGCGCACGACGAGCGCGGTGGCGAAGAGGAGGAGGCAGGCGCGGAGAACCGGCGGAAGTCGCACACCCGCATCGTACGAGCGTCGCGCCGCTTCAGTACCATCCCGCCGTGAAGCACCACCTGCCGCTCGTGCTCGTAGATGCCGACGACACGCTCTGGGAGAACTACCGGCACTTCGTGCGCGTCCTCGATGCGTGGGCGCAGTTCATGGAGTCTTGCGGCGTGGACACGGTCCGCGCGACGGCGGCGCTCGAGTCGTGCGAGGACCGGAACATCCCGCGCACCGGGTACGGCGCGGCGCCGTTCGTCGCGTCGCTGCGCGAAGCGTACGCAGAACTCCGACCCGGGGCGCCGCGCGGGGAGGCGGGAGCGTTCGGCGATCTCGCACTGTGGGCCGAGGACGCGATCCGCTCCCACCCGATCGAACTGCTCCCGGGCGTGGCCGAGGCGCTGACCGCGATGGCGCCCCGCGCGCGGCTCGTCGTGTTCACGAAAGGCGACGAGGCGGAGCAGACGGCGAAGGTCGAGCGTTCAGGGCTCGCGAGTCTGTTCCACGGCGTGCGCGTCGTCCCGGAGAAGCACTCGGGCGCCTACGCACAGGAGTGCGAGCGGCGGCAGACCGAACCGCGCATGGCGTGGATGGTCGGGAACAGCGCTCGGAGCGACGTGAACCCGGCGCGACGCGCAGGGATGCTGACAGTCCACGTGCCGCACCCCGCGCCGTGGCACCGCGACGAGGAACCGCTCGAACCAGTCGGCCCCCCGACGCTCGTGGCGCGCACGTTCGCCGACGTGCCGCACCTCGTACTCGGCCACCGCGGAGCCGCCGGGCGATGAGGGCGCTCACGTACCGATCTACGTGACCGGGTAGCCGACTCGCGACTGACGACTGCCGGACCCTGACGGGCGGCCGACTACTTCTTCAGCTCGTCGAAGCGCCGCGCAGCTTCGCGCTCGACGTCGGCGTCGCCGGTGCCCGCGAGGAACCGGCGATAGACGCCGCGGGCCTCTTCGGGGTCGCCCGCCGCAGCGAGCTTCTCGGCCGTCACGCAGGCCGCGCGGAACCGCTCTGAAGCCGACGGGTCGTGCGAGAGGGCGACGCGCCAGATCCCTGCGACGAGGAGCAGGCCGCCGACGGCCGCACCGAGCACCCACGGATTCGCGACCACGAAGCGACGCGCGCGCGTGGACATGTTGCCACGCAACGCCGTGGAGACGCGGCCCGGGACGCGGCGCTCGAGTTCCACGAGGAGCTGATCCCACGTCTGCGGACGCAGGTCCGGGTCGGACGCGAGGAGTCGGCGGAGCAGCTTGGCTGTGTCGTCGGAGACGTCCGGCCGCGATTCGCGTACGTCGGGCAGCGAGTTCGCCGCGTGCTGACGCAGAAGCGCGTCGCGTTCGCCGGCGAACGGTGGCTTCCCGGTGAGCAGGAAGAAGAGCACCGCGCCGAGGGAGTAGAGATCCGCTCGGACATCCGGCGGCGGACTCCCGCGCAGGCGCTCGGTGGATGCGAACTCCGGCGCGCGGGCCGAACCGTCGTTCGGCGAGAGCACCACTCTGAGCCCGACGCCGCGAACGCGCACGCGCCCGGCGACGTCGATGAGAACGGAGTCCGGCGAGAGGTCGCCGTGGAACGCACCGTGAAACGCCGCCTGGCGGAGCCCACGCGCGATCTCCAGGATGACCGAGAGGGCGATCCGCTCGGGCAGCGTGCCGAGGCGCGCAACCCAGTCGGCGGCCGACTCGCCCTCGTCCCGTTCCATCACGAGGTAGGGCCCCTGACGACAGACTGCGAAGCCGAGCACCGACACGAGATTCGGGTGCTTTGCGAGCAGGACGGAGTCGAGTCGCTTGCCGTCGAGCAGCTTCATCACGCCGGGAAGGATGCGGACCACGACGGCGCGGCGCGACTCGATCTCGCGCGCTTCGTAGACGCTGCCGGAAGCCGTCTCCTCGACGAGGCGCTCGACGCGGAGACCCGCGATCTGCGGGAACGACGGGTCCTGCGCGGCGGCGGGAGCAGCAGCGAGATGCTCCTCGTCGTTGCGACGGGCGGCGGCGGCGTGGTCGGCGGCAGTCGTCTTGGGCGCGCCGGAAGCCGGCACGAGCGGAGAAGGTGCCGCGATCGCAGACGCGGTCGTCGCAGCCGGGGCGGAGGCGTCCGGCGTCGGGACCTTCGGCGCGAGCTCCACCGGGGACGAAGCCGCTTCCGGCGAGTCGTCGGTGAGCAGGTCCTCGTCCGTCTCGAAGCGCGCGGGGGATTTCGGTGCCAGACGACCGACGGTCGCAAGCGGTGCCGCCGCTTGGGCGGTCGGCTCGCGGTAGGAAGCGGCGACCCTCGACTCCAGCTCAGCGATGCGATCGGCGGCGCGCGTCAGCTCGTTGTCGCGAGCAATGAGCTCGTCCTCGATGGACGCGATCCGAGCGACGAGGACCTCCGCGTCGCGGCGCGCCTGATCCGCGTCGGCCAGCGCGGCCTCGAGCGCGTCCGCGGTGGCCGCGTCCGGCCCGGCCGGTTGCCCGGTTGCAGACCTCTCCTCGACGATGACACGGCTCTGCTCCAACTGCTCGACGAGACGCGCGTTCTCGTCGCGGCGGCGCCTCGTCTCCTCCTGCAACTGCTGCATGGTCCGGCGCAGAACCGCCACGCCGGCCTCGACCTCCTTCGCACGCGCAGCGTGCTGCGCGCGCTCGGCGGCGACCGTTTCCTCGAGTTCCGCGACGCGCTGGATCAGCGCGTCCTCGGCTGCGGCCCGCTGCGCTTGGTCGCGCGCGGAGTCCGTGGCGGGCGGTCGGGGGTCGTCGATGCGGGGCTGCAAGGCGGTGTTCTCGTCTCGGGGGACGTCGGGCGGGACTCGTACCACCCCGGAGGATGAACTGCAATCTCCGGAAGGCACGTCCGACCGACGGTCACCCATCGGACCGGGAGCCCGTTTGGATTGACTCGAATTCCGCGCAGCCCGCAGCGGCACCCCGAAACCCAGGGACACACCGGACGCAACGGGTGCGTGCCTTCGGCCCACGGACGACGACTCGATGCCGACGCGCTGAGGCCTGCCGCGGTGCCCTGCGCCGCGCTGCGGTCCCGGAAAAGACGCCGGGGCACCCTCCTCGCGGAGGATGCCCCGGACGCCCCAGGGGGAGACGGTTTCTTGGGTTGGGGATGGGAAGGGAGGGTGAAACCCGTGCTTTACGCGTGGGTTCGCGACCCCTGAGTGCGTCGCTCCACCTAAAGCACGCGCCGTGCCACACCCGCGCCGATCTCCCGCCAGGCGTCGGTCGATCCCGCACGGCGCATCGGCGAGGCCGGGAGCCGCCGGACTGACACGATTCGTACGCGCCCGAGGTGCCAAGGCGACTCCAGGCGTTGACACCTGGTGACCACTTTCGCACGTTGCCGCGCGGAACACGCTTGTACCGTTCGCGACTCGGCGCCCGGAGCGTAGCGAGACCGTAGCACTGCGTCGCACGGCGACCGCGACGGCTCCTCAGAGGGTGTCGCGAACCGAGCCGGGTTCCCCCGCGCGGCCGGTCCGGGTAGTCTCCGCCGGATGCAGACATCCCGCCGCCGTTCAGCGTTGCTCGGTCTCCCGTTGGCGCTTCTCTCCGCGTGCGGGAGAGCCGATCCGGGCGACGTGCCCCCGATCACCGCTCGGCCGGACGCCGCGCCGACGACCGGTGAGCACGCCTCCGAGCGCGAGGGATCGACGGTGCCGTCCCCCGCCGCGACGCCGGGGCGTCCGGCGGGCGAGATCCCCGAAGCCAGCCGCGCCCCGCGCGACCCATCGCCGCGACCCTCGGATCCCAACGCGGACCATCCAAACGCGGTCGGTCCCAACGCGGACGTTCCGAAAACCGACGATCCGAACGCGTCGAAGTCGAAGCCGACCGCGTCGGAGCCCAGCGCCCCGAAGGAGCCCGCCGCGCCGCCGGTCCCGCCTGCGCCCGTCAAGCCACCGCGTGCCCCGATCGCACCCGGGGTGCAGGAAGCGATCGATTCGGCGCGGGCGAAGATCGCAGAAGGCCTCGCGTCGGAGGCGATCTCCGACCTCCGTGCCGCCGAAGAGAAGTTGGGGACGAGCGCCGACCTGCGCATTGCACAGGGGCGCGCGTTTCTGGCACTCGCTGAGCTGGGGCTCGCTCGCAGTGAGGACGGCTTCCTGGTGAAGGGACTCGTCGCGGACGCCCACATGCGGTGGAAGCAGGCGACCGCGATCGACGCCGACGTGCCCGGCGGCGCCGTGCTGCGCGCGCGGATCCTCCGGTTCGAGGAGAACCCCGCGGGAGCGAAGGAGGTTCTCGAGCGGCGCCTCCGCGAGTTCCCAGACGACGGCGAGGCCCACGCGATCCTCGGCGAGATGGCGACGGCGGTGCGCAACTGGGAGCAGGCCGACGTCCACTGGACGCGGGCCGCCGCACTGGACCCGTCGGACGGTCGCGCGCGGCTCCAGGCGACCATCGCGAAGCAGTGGCTGCGGGTGCCCTCGGACCAGATCGAGGCGGGCTACGTCGCGGCGGCGGCGCTGCTTCCGGACGACGCGGAACCCGTGCGCCTGCTGGCGGCCATCTACCCGAAGGAGCGCGAGAAGAAGCTCGCGGCGCTGCAGAAGGTCATCGACGGGAACCCGAAGGCCGTGTGGGCGTATCTGTGGACGGCGCACGTCGTGCGCACCGAGGGGACGCCTGATACGAAGCGAGCCAAGGAGGTTCTCGACGCCGCCGTGAAGGTGGCGCCGAAGCACCCGGCGGTTCACTACAACCTGGGCCTCCTGGCGGACCAAGCGGGCGCGACGACCGACGCTGTGCGCGAGTTCACCGCCTGTGTCGAGAACAGCGCAGAGGGCGACTGCCGCGAGGCGTCCGACGCGCTCGACCGCCTGCTGAACGATCCCGCGGCGGGCTCCGGCAAGGACGTCCCGCTGTCGGTGCGCGTGCGCGCATACGACGCCGCGGTCGCGAAGAACCCGGGCGACGGGCGCTACGGGAACAACGCCGGCCTCTGGTACCGCGACGTGGGCCGCGACTATGAGCAGAGCCTCCGCTACTACCTCGCGAGCGTGAATGCCTCGCCCAACGAGCAGGACTACGTCAACGACTGCGCGCTCATCTACCTCTTCCACCTGACCGACCGGAAGGAACTGAGCCTGCCGATGTTCGACCGGGTGCTCGCCCTCGTGGACGACGACGGGCAGGAACCCGGGCGCGGCTACTGGGACACGCTGGAGAACCTCTGCAAGTACTGGTTCGAGAAGGGCGACTGGGCGAAGGTCGTCGCCTTCGCGAAGAAGCGCGCCGACCCGACGGCGAAGGCCTACGGCAACCCGTATCCGAGCCTCCGCGCGGCGCAGTACGGAAACGCGGCGCAGAAGAAGCTCGACGACGCGAAGAAGGGCGGGAAGTAGCGCACTCAAAGGCCGTGGAGAAACCCCTGACGGGGTCTCGTCACGGCCTTTGAGTTGAACGGCCAAGGGCGGACCGTCGTCGGGTCGATGCACATGGCATCGCGCGGGTGGACTGCGATGGAGGTCAGCGCGGGCGCGTTGGCGACTCGGGCGGTGCGGCCGGGGAAGCGGGCGCGCCCGCGGACGGAGCCCCCTGCGGATCGGCATCGCTCCGCGCCTTCTTGTCGTCCCGCTCGACTCCGACCAGCCGAAGTCGAGCCCCCCAGAGCAGCGTGCGCATCTCGGGCGTGGCGTCCAGCGCGATGTGCGCCGCAGGCGCGGGGTCCATTCCCGTCGTGGGATCGAGCGCCAGCCACTTCCCGCCGATCGCCACCTCCGCCCACTGGTGCCAGCCGAACGCGCCGACGTCGTCGCCCATCCACGCGAGGCCCTCGACCGTGCGCGCCGGAATGCCCGCAACGCGGCAGAAGGAAACGAACACCTGCGCGTGCTCCGTGCAGTCGCCGCGGAGTGTCTGGAGAATCTCAAGCGTGGACGGCGTGCCGAGAACGACTTCCTTCGCAATCCGGGTGGACGTGAATTCGAGTATCCGTGCCACCTGCTGGCCGCGGTTCGCCGTGCCCCGGAGCAGGAACGACACGGCCTTGCCGACGTTCGGATCGACCACGCCGAGCCCCGGCTCGTCCACGAGGGCGTCGCGCTGCGAGGCCTCGTCGGCGGGAACCGCACTCGATTCGGCGTCGGCGTCGCGGCCGATCGCGACGACAAGCGACTTGCCGTCGATCCGGACCTTCTGCCGGGCGTTCGCGACGAACGCGCGGCCCTTCGCGTCGTCCCACGCGATGGTGAGTTTCTTCACGCCCGCGAGATCGCCGAGCCTGGCTGCGGGAACGCACTCGGCAGATGACTGCGGACCGATCGGCCGATCGCCGGGTGCGTCGAGCGGGATACGAGAGAGCGCCTCGAGCGACTTCCGCGACGCCGCGTGCTTCGCGACGACCTCGTCCTCCCTGCGGTACGAGAACCGTGGGCCGAGCGAGCCCTCGACCACCGCGCCCGTCACATCGACGCGTACGGTGTCCTTGGCGGGGCGCGGATCTCTCCCCGAACGCGTGTCCTCGCCCGACAGGACCTCGACCTCCACGGTGAAGATGCGCGCGTCGCCTTCGCCCTCGACGGATCCGACGGTCAGACGACGCTGGCCGGCGACCAGCGTGCCGAGGTCGATCGACGCAACCCGCAGCGCGTGCGATTTCCCGGGCGCCGCCGGGCCGCGCGCGGCGAGGGCTACGACGCGCTCGATCCCGAGTTCGTCGGCGAGCGAACAGGTCGTCGCCGCAACCGCGCCTTCGACGCGCTCGCCCCGCCGCTCGGTGACGACGTCGAACCGCTGGCCGTTGCGGACGATCTCACGCGCGGTGCGTTTTCCCTGCTCCCGGCGTTCCGACGACGCGGCGAGGAGTTCTTGGCCGCCATCAGCGCGGCAGACGGTGCGCGTCGCATTCACGATCTCGTTGCCGTCGCCCGCGACGTCGATGTGGACCTCGACTTCACGGACGATCGACGGCACGCCGGCGCCAACGCCAGCGCTGGCGCCCACCGCGAACTCGGCGCGGGCGAGCGACCGGCGCATCCAGCCCACGCGGTGCTCGCCACAGAAAACGCCGAACCAGTCCTGGCGCATCCACGCCGCGGTCTCGGGCGCCGCCAGGTCCACGCCCGGCGCTTCCGGGGCGGGCACGCGGGGGGAGCCCTCGTCGGCGAGCGCGGTTGCGATCCCGTGCGTGCCGCCTGGAAGATCCCCCGAGAGGGCCCCGCCCGCCATGGCTCCGACGATCGCGAGCACGCCCACCGACCGGACACCGCGGCGTCGCATCACCGGCTCACTCCCGCTTCGCCGGGATCGCTGCGACCGCTTCGATCTCGACGCGCGCGTCGGCCTCGACGAGGCCCGCCACCTGCACGAGCGCCATCGCGGGGAAGTGACGTCCGATCACGCGTCGCCACGCAGCACCCAGCGACTCCTGCGCGTCGAGGTACTCGCGCTTGTCCACGACGAAGGCCACCATCCGCACGATGTGCTCGGGCCCGCCGCCGGCCGCGCGAACGACCGCCACGATGTTCGCGAGCGCCTGCTCGAACTGGGGGACGAACCCGCCCGGAACGATTCTCTCGTGGACGTCCCACCCGACCATTCCGGCCGTGAACACCATGTCGTGGCCGGCCGGGACGAGCACCCCGTTGCTGTAACCGCGGGGCCTCGGCCAGCCCGCGGGCTGGATCGCGCGAGCAGTGCCCCCGACGTCGGGCGACGACGATCCCTGGGATGCCACTACTTCTTCTCCGGAGTCTCCGACGGCGGGGTGTCTTCCTTGCCCTCGTTCATGCCCTTCTTGAACTCGTTCACCGACTGCCCCATCGAGCGGGCGAGCTTCGGGAGTTTCGTCGCGCCGAAGAGGAGGAGAACGATCGCGAGGACGAGGATCAGCTCGCCGTTGCCCATGCCGAGGATCGCGAGAAGGGGAGTCACCGGTACACCTCCGCGGGGGAAGCCACGCTCGACCGATAGTACCCCTCCCCCGCGCGACGGGTTCCGAGGATACAGATGCGGGCGGCTCCGAACGCCGCAGCAGCCGTCACCGCACGCGTGCGACCGTTAACGATCGCGAGGCGCGTCGCGCAGCTTGCGCGTGCCGGTGACGGTCGCCGAAACGCCAGCGGCGAACTTCTGCTCGCCGAGCGTGGGTTCGCTCGCGGGGAACACCGCGATCCACGAGCCGGCGAGCTTCCGACCGCCCGGCGCGAAGCGCAGCGTGATCGCGTTGACGTAGTTCGGCTGCCCGGAGTCGATGACGGCGAGCGAGTCGCCGAGGATCGCGGCCGTGCCGCGGAACGCGGGCGTTCCCGGCGTGGCTCGACCGAGGACCGTCTGTGCGGTGGCGGCGTCGAGCGCGACTTCGATGGTGACGATCCCGTCGTTCACCTGCGCGTCGCGTGGACGAATCACGAGGACCGCGTCGCCGACTGCGCGCTGGGAATCCACCGTCGCGGCGCCCGCGCCCTGGGCCGACGCACGGGCTCCGAAACCGTCGATCTTCAGCTTGAGCTTCCACGTGCCGAGCACGCCCCCCGACGGCACGGCGTCGGCCTGCGGCGACGGCAGCGCCGCCACGGCGACGACCGCTCCGAGGAGCGCGGCAAGGGCCATCCGCCCCGGTCGTCGCATGAACGAACGTTGCATCAACGGACGTTGCATCAACGACCGGCGCGTGAACGACCGGGGCGAGACGGGGGGCGAGAAGCTCACTGCACCCCTCCCGCCGACGCGGGCCCGACAGCGCCGCTCGGGATACCGCGGTCCGCGCCCTGCGACTGCGCACCGAGAACTCGGATCACCTCTTCGAGGGCGAACGCGACGTCGGCGCCCGCGGGCCAGCGCAGGTCGCCGGCGACGCGGCCGTCCGAGAGCACGACCTGCGTGAGCAGGCCGAGCACCTGGCGCACCGCCTGGTTCTTCGCGCGAGTCGCCCGCGCGGCGGCGGCCTCGGCTCCCGTCGGCCGCCCGGTGTCGCGGCGCAGCGCACCGAAGCCCTTGCGGACCTCGCGAATGCTGCGACGCACGCTCGTCGCCTCGGTGCCGACCAGGTTCGACGAGGAGAGGTAGTCGCGCAGCAGCCCCTGCGCCTCATCGACGAGCGCGCGCGTCGCATCCGGAAGCGCGTCGAGCGTCACCAAAGGCACGGCGCGGCGGTGAACCGACGCGCGCGCCGACTCGATGACGTCCGGTCGCACCAAGATCCGCACAGGCGAGACGGTGTCGTCGTCCGCCACGGCCTCGGATCCCCCGAGAGCGCCCGCCCGCTCGCCATCAGACGAGAACGGCTCGCCCTTCGCAGCGCAGGCTCCCCGCACGTTCGGGCGGAGCGCACTCGGAGAATCTCCGGCCGACGCGGGGAACGCGTCAGCGGGGTCGAACCCGACTTCGTGAGCCCACGGCCCGCGTTCGGCGCCCCCCGGCGCATCGACACGCGGCGCATCCCCGCGCAGCAGGTCGGCGCGGGCGAGCGACGGGGCGGCGGCGCGGTCCACGCCTTCGCCACGCACCAGGCGCCCGATGGACCCGTGGTCCCAGCCGGCGGGGCGGGGCGCAACGCGGAACGCCCCACCGACGGGCGCCGGCACATCGCCGACGTCGGCACCGGGAACGACGACCGCCGCGCGGACCGTCTCGACGCGGGCGACCTCGGTTGGCTGCGGTACACCCGGCGATCCGAAATCGACGACGGACGTCGCGCCCGCCGCAGCCACGAACAGCAGCGCCGCACCCGTCAGCGAGACGGCAACGCGGAACGACCTGGACGCGGCCGTCGCGTGCTCGACGCCGTTCGCCGGCGCCCCGAGGCGCACCTTGGCGATCTCCACGACCGAGCGGATCGACGCATCGAGCGACTTCTGCGACATCGCGGCGACCGGCAGGGCGCCAAGCGCGGGGGCGACGCGGGACGCGTTCTCCGAACCGGCCGTCGTCTGGACCTTGGCACGGACGTTCCGCAGCGCGCGGTGGACGCGTACCCGGGCCGCGCCCTCCTGGATCGAGAGCGCCGAGGCGATCCGGTCGTACTCCCACCCGTGAAGGAAGCGCATGGCGAGGAGCGCGCGGTCCTCGGGGTCGCACCCGCCGAGCGCGCGTTCCAGTTCGTCTTTCAGTTCCAGCGCGTCGTCCGGCATGGACTCCTCCGGCCGCTCCTTCCCGACCACGATCTGCCGCCGCGTCCGGCAGCGTTCCGACGCCCGGCGGTTCCGGGCGCGACAGATCGAGAAACGGACGAGCCAGGCAACCACGCCGACATCGACGGGTTTGCGAGTCTCCTCCAGTGCGAGGTCGAGGAGCGCCTCCTGGAGGATGTCCTCGGCCAGGCTCCGGTCGCCGAGCACGCGGCAGGTGATGTCGAAGACGACGGGCGAGTGACGGCGCGCGATCTCCGCGAAGGCGTCGCCATCGCGGTTCTCTCGCCACCGATCCAGCAGGGTTCCGTCGTCCAGGGCGTTCACTGAAGCGTCCTCGTGCGGTCCGTATCCATGAGACCCCTCCGCAACGCCGGTCACGGTGTTACCGCAACCTGAGCGTCGGGGGCGGCGTCGGGCGAATGCAGGTGCCGTACTTCCTCACCGGGAGGGAATGCAGATACCCTCCGCGAGATTGCAAACCCTACCGCAGCCGCCGGGTTCCGTCACCCCCCGCGACCGATTTCGAGCCTGGGCCAGGCTCGGTTGGGCCGTCGTCCTCACAGGAATCTTCGCACTGCGACCGATTCTCACCGCGGTCGTGACGCTCGGCCGGCGGGAGGCGGTGGTCCGATCCGGCACGCGCGCGTTCCACGGCCTGGCGCGCGTCCTGTGCCCCGTCTTCGGCCTCCGCGTGACGCTGACGGGTTCGGTCCCCGCGGGCCCCGTGCTTCTCTGCCCGAACCACCTGTCGTACATCGACGTCCTGGTCCTCGCGTCGGTCGCCGACGCCGTGTTCGTCTCCCGCGGCGACGTCGCCCGGTGGCCTGGAATCGGCCCCCTCTCCCGGCTCGGCGGGACGGTCTACATCGACCGGTCGAGGAAGCGCGACGCCGCGCGGGCCGGGAGCGAGGCCGGCGACTGGCTCGACCGCGGCTTCCGGGTGGTCGTGTTCCTCGAGGGGCGGGCCGGGACGGGCGAAACGGTCCTTCCGTTCCGGTCGTCGCTGCTCGAACCCGCGTGCGTCCGGGGCCTGCGCTGCGCCGCGGTCTCGCTCGCGTACTCGCTGCCGTCCGAGACGCTCGGCGACGGCCCGGACGCACCGAGCGTTGCGCGTGAGGTCGCGTGGGCCGACGAGACACCGTTCGGCGCGCACGTGCTCCGTCTGCTGGGTCTCAAGCGCATCGACGTGCGAGTGACCATCCACCCGCCACGCGTCGGAGGCGACAGGAAGGTGCTCGCGGCCGCACTCGAGCGCGACTGCCGGTCGGCCGCGTCTACTCTCTCGGACCCCAGCCCGGGTCGCTGACTTTGCACTCCGTCACTTTGCCGAGCTTCGTGACGAACGGGCGGCAGGTCGCGGCCGGGCCGACGACCACCCAGTCGAGCTTCTTCGGGAAGCGCGTCTTGATGACGCGGTTGATCTGGTCGAGCGTGACCGAGTCGAAGTGCTCGAAGAGACCGGCGATCACGTCGCGGGGCACGCCCTCCTGGTCGAGCGCGAGGAGCATCGCCGCCTGCTGGGAACCGGTCTCGACACCGGGGCCGAACTGCCCCTTCGAGTACGTCCGCGCGGAGTCGAGTTCCTCCTGCGTCATGCCCTCCGCGATGAACTTCCGGTAGAGCTGTTCCGCGAGCGTCACGCACTCCTCACTCCGCGCGACCTCCGTGTACGTGGCGACGACGAACAGACCGTTGCGGTCGTCGTCGAAGAACGAGTTCGCGCCGTAGGTCAGCCCCTTCTCCGTGCGCAGCACGCGGTTCAGACGGCTCGTGAACCGGCCGCCGAGGATCGTGTTCGCGAGCCAGCGCGCCGCGTAGTCGGGGTCCTTCCAGTCGAAGCCGAGATTGCCGAAGCGAAAGTAGGTCTGGAGCGACGTCGGAGCGTCCACGAGCAGCACGCGGCCGCCGTCGGTGCCCGTCCACGGCGGCACGGGCGCCGCAGGCCCGGACGACGACGCCCAGGAACCGAAACGAGCCTCGATGCGGCGGCGCATGTCGGCGGGGTCGATGTCTCCCGCGACGGCGAGCCACGCGCGTTTCGGAGAGAGCTGCCGAGCGGCCCCCGCACGGACGTCGTCGATCGTGAGCGCAGCGAGCGACGCTTCGTCGCCGCCCGGGCTGCGTCCGTAGGGGTGGCGCCCGAACGTCCATGTGGTCGCGTAGTGGCCGATGACGGACTGCGGCGACTCGCGCTCCGCGGCGATCCCGTCCACCGCGAGACCGCGCTCCTTCTCGAACTCGTCGGGATCGAGCCTCGGGCGCATCACGACGTCGCCGAGCAGCTCGAACGCGAGGTCGAGGTCGCCCTTCAGGAAGTCGCACGAGACGGTCGTCCACTTCTGGCCCGCCGCCGCGCCGAACGTGCCGCCGGCGAACTCGACGTCTTCCTGGAACGTCTTCGCGTCGCGGGCGCCGGCGCCCTTCGTGAGGAGCGTCGCCAGCATCGACGCCGCGCCCTCGCGGCCGGCGGGGTCCTCGACACTGCCGCCCGCGCAGCGCAGCGTGAACGAGACCAGCGGGATCTCGTGGTCCGTCACGAGCAGGACGCGCATCCCGTTCGGCAGCGTGAAGTCGGTGCTCGTGGGGAGCAGCGACCGCCGTACCGCCGGGGCCGCCGCGCTAGCGGCGGGAACGACTTCGACCGGCGCCGCGTCGGCCGTGGTCGAGACTTCGGGAGCACGCGGCTCGGACGCGCACGCCGAGAGCGCGGCCACGGCGCAGACCAGCGGCGCGCACAACGACTGCTTGAGAAGCGAGCGGGACCTGGGTGACATCGACGAACCTCCGTCACGAATCAGGGCTGCGGCATCCGATCCGCGGAGCGCGGCGTCTCGGCGCATCACTTCGCACCCGCCCGGACGCCGTGCTCGCGGTTCCACGCCAGATTGGCCTTCACGGAGTACAGCATGTGGCGCTCGAACGCTGCGTCGTGACGCAGGTTCGCCTCGCCGGCTGCGGCGTGGTTGCCGGTCGCCACGGCGAGCATCCGGAACGCGTTCGCCGTCGTGTACTCAAGCGTCGCCTCGTCGTCGAGACGCTGCCAGTAGGCGTAGTCGTCGCGCACGGCCGGCTTCGTCGAGACGGCCGGCGACGTGCGCGTCCCGTCGCCGCCGCTCGGGCTCGCCAGGCCGACCGTCGCGGGCGCGTCGTCGAGTCCGGGTTGCGTGGGATCGACGTCGGGAGACGCGCACGCAGAGAGCGCGGCCGCGGCCACAAGCCAGGCCGGGCGGCTCATCGGCCTTCCCCGCCGGGCTTCTTCGCGCCCTCCGGCATCTCATCGTCCTCGCCGTCCTCATCGTCTTCGTCGGCGTCCTCGTGTCCGCCCGCGGCCTTCGCCGGTCCGTGCAACGTCTTCGTCGGATTGACGAGCGTGGCCACGGTGCGGTTTGCCTGCGTGAAGACCTTCGCGGTCACGCGCTTCACGTCGTCGGCCGTGACGGCTTCGATCCGCTCGATCCGCTTCGAGAGGTTCTTCCACCCGCCGAAGAAGAGGTCGGTCTCGCCGAGGATCGCCGCCTTGCCGTCGATCGTCTGGAGACGGCGCACGAACTCCGCGCGGTTCTTGTTCTTCACGCGGCGCAGTTCGCGGTCGGTCGGGCCGTCCTTGGCGAGCTTCGCGATCTCCTCGTATGCGCGGCGTTCGCCGGTGGCGGTGTCGAGACCGTCACGCATCGTCAGTTCCACCGTGAAGAGGCTCGCGTCGAACTGGTGCCCCTGCCACCCCCCGCCCACGCCGAGGCAGAGTCCCTCCGCTTCGACGAGCGCCTGATTCAACCGGCTCGACTCGCCGTCGAGGAGGATGTCCTCGATGACCTCGAGCACCGGGAAGTCGGGGTCGTCGGTCTTGCAGATGTGCCACCCGCAGAGCGCTTGAGGCAGCGACGCGTTCGCGTCCTCGAGGACAACGCGCCGCTCGCCCTTCTGCTCCGGCTCGATCGTGTGGATCGGGCGCCGTTCGGCCTTGCGCGGAATCGCGCCGAGCGCCTTCTCGATCTCCGCGAACGCTTCCGCCGCCTTCACGTCGCCTACGAGCACCAGGGTGGCGTTGTTCGGTGCGTAGTTCGCCGTGTAGAACTCCTCGAGGTCGGACTGCTTCCAGTTCTTGATGTCGGCTTCCCAGCCGAGCACGTCCCACTGATACGGGTGCGACGTGTACGCCGTGGCGCGGAACAACTCGTTCAGTCGGGCGCCCGGATCCTCCATGTCGCCCCGGTACTCGCTGTGGACGACCTCCCGCTCGTGCTCGACCTTCTCGGTCGAGAAGACCATGCCGCTCATCCGGTCCCGCTCCATGTCGAGGATGAGCGGAAGCCCCGTCGTCGGGAACCAGTCCTGGTACGTCGTGTTGTCGAACGTGGTGAATGCGTTGTTCGAGCCGCCCTGACTCTCCATCACGACGTCGAACTGGTCGCCGTACTTGGCGCCGCCCATGAACATCATGTGTTCGAAGAAGTGCGCGAGCCCCGTGGCGCCGACGTGCTCGTTGCGCGAGCCGACGCGCCACCAGATGTTGATCGCGCAGTTCGGGATCGAGTGGTCCTCGAGCACGACGATCTTCAGACCGTTCTCGAGCGTCTTCTCCTGGGCGGGCAGGTCGAGATCGCCGGCCCGAGCGACGGGCCCGACCGCCGCGAGGAACAGAGTTCCTGTCCCGACGACGCCGGCCACGACGAGGCCGCGCGTCCGCTGGGTGGTCCACTTCATGAGGAAACTCTCCTTGATTCGCGTGCGGGCGCCGGGTTCGGTCGCGGGGCGAGGACGTGTCACTCCGGCAGCGTGCCGAGGGCCGAGATGCCGCCCTCGGCGAGGATCTCGAAGCGATACCCGGCAGGGTCCGTGAAGTAACACGAGTAGTGGGAGCCGTCGGCTGACGGCTCGGTCGTAGCGACGCCGAAGCGCTGCAACCGTGTCCGAAGGGCGTCCACGTGCGCCGTGGAGTTCATCCGGAACCCGAGGTGGAACCGCGCGTGGCGGATCGGCTCGCCCTTCGAGACCGTCATCTGCATGTTGCCGAGCCAGACGAACGACGGATGCGACGGATCGCGCTTGAAGCCGAGCGCCTGCGTCAAGAATCGGATCTCCGCATCCGGGTCGCGCACGATCAGGTGGACGTGGTTCAGAGCCGTGGGGACGTCGTCGGGAGATTCCTCGTCGCTCATGGGGTCGAGGAGCATAGCGCCTGGCGGCCGCGCAATGAAGCGGCGCTTTCAGCACGCGCGGTGCCCGCGGCGTCAGGAGGCTTGGTTCCTCCGGCGCACCGGGGCATCATCGAACTCATGGCCGGTTCCGGTTCCGCGTCGCGACGCTTCGCGTTCCTCTTCGTCGCCCAGGCGGGCGAGCTCGAGGTGAAAGCGGCGTTGCTCGCCGCCTCGCTCCGGCGGAACCTGCGCGTGCCGGGCGAGGTGGTGGCGTGCGTTCCCGAGCCTGCGGAGCGCTGGGGCGCCCTTCCCGAGACGACGCGTGCTCTGCTCGCACGGCTCGGAGTGCGCGTCGCACCGATCCGCAACGAGATCGCCGACGACTACCCGATCGGCAACAAGGTCTCGTGCCTGCGCGTGCCGTGCGACGCGGCGAAGCTCGTCTTCGTGGACAGAGACGTCCTCTGCGTTTCGCCGTTCCACGACGAACCGCGGTTCGATCTGCCCCTCCACGTCAAGCCCGCCGACGAAGCCACGTTCGACGACCTCCGCGCGTGGAAGCGCGCGTACGCCGTGCTCGGGCTGCCGATGACCGAGGCACGGATCGTCACGTCGGTCTCCGGCGAGACGGTGCCGCCCTACTACAACGCCGGCTGGATCGGCGTGGACGCTGCGGCTGGGTTCGGCGATGCATGGCTCGACGCCTGCCGTCGGATCGACGCGAAGTGGGGCATCCCGCGGAAGCGCCCGAATCTCGATCAGATCGCGCTCCCCGTGGCCGCGCAGAAGCTCGGCCTCGCGACCGACGTGCTCGACGAGCGCTACAACTTCCCCGCCCATCGCAAGCCGATCGACAGCGCGCGCGTGCCGTTCTTCGCGCACTACCACAAGCCGCAGGTGATCCGCCGCGAGCCGATCCTCGCCGACCTCGTCCGCAGCCTGTGCGAGGAGGAACCGGCGCTCGGCGACCTGCTGCGCGCACACGAGGGCTGGGGCGAGATTCTGCGCCCGGCGCGGCGCGCGGTCGTCGCGACGGCCTCGCCGTCGGGCAGCTCGGCGGCCACGACGGTCACGCCCGACGTCATCGTCACCGGCATCCCGCGCAGCGGGACCAGCTACCTCTGCAACCTGCTCCACCGCTACGACAACTGCGTCGTCCTCAACGAGCCGGAGGAGATCACCCACGCGCTCCGCCACGAAGCGACGCCATGGACTGTCCCGCTCTTCCTCCGCGACCGCCGACGCGACGTCGTCGAAGGCGTGCCGATCCGCAACAAGCTGAAGGACGGCAAGGTCACCGACGACACGGTCGGCGCGAACTCGGCGACCGAGTACACGCCGCGCGTGACCTCCGACGACTTCGTGATCGGCGCGAAGAACCCGCTCGGCTTCCTCGCCCGGTTCGACGACCTGCGCCGCGCAATGCCGGGCGCTCGCATCGCCATCTGCGTCCGCGATCCGTTCGACACCGTCGCGAGCTTCAAGGACTCGTTCGAGCACTTGCGCGAGGCCGACGTTGCGTCGCTCAAGGTCGGCGGACTGAAGCAGCGCTTCATCTCGTCGCGCCGCCGCCGCGAACTCGAAGCCGTGGCCGAGATCGAGTCGCCTGCATGGCGCCGCGCCGCGTGGTGGCGCTACCTCGCCGGCCTCGTCCTCGACGCGGTGGAACACCCCCGCGCAGGCGTCGTTCTCGTGCCCTACCGCACCCTCGTCGAGCGCCCGATGGACATCGTCGGTCCATTCCTCTCGGGCCTTCCAGCCGGCGGCCTCACGGAGCCGATCGAGCCGTCGAAGGTCCGCAAGGGCAAGCGATCGGGCCTCGACGCCGAGGACCTCGCCGCCATCCGCTCGCTCTGCCGCGAGCGCGCGGAACTGCTCGGCGTGTGGGACGAGTAGCGCTACTCGACGCGGAGTCGGATGGACGTGATCGGCTGCGGGTTCGTCTGCTTGTAGTAGCCGAGCGCCCGCACCTCGAACTCGCCTGCGCGCTTCGGAACGACGACCGCGGTGCGATCGGCCGTGCCCGTCTCGGCGCGCGTCCATCGGATCTCGCCCGCATCGGCGGGCGCGAGTTCCCAGAGAACGCGGTGGATGTTCGAGAGTTCAGGCGGCACTTCGAGGTCGAGTCGAAGCGACTCGCCGACGCGCACGATCTCCCGTTCGGGGACAATCCGCCCGGTGAGCCGGGTGTGGTCGCAGGCAACGAGCGCGAAGGGCAGCAACAGCAACGCCAAGGCGGACAGCGAGCGGATGCGCATCGCTCGATGCTACGCCGCGCGCGTGACGCCGCCGTGCGCGGCGTCACGTGACGATGGAGTCTTCCGGGGCAGTCGCACTCACGCCCCCGCGGGGGTGGCGTCGGGCGTGACCGGGGCGGCGAGCGCTGCTGGCCCTTTGAAGTGCGAGATGAGCGTCGCCGCGAGGCCTTCGAGCGCGCCTCCACCTCCGCCCGCCACGAGCACCTGCGGGACGAACGACACGCCGCTGCGCGAGAGCGCCTCGATCGAGTTGACGACCGCAGTCGCGTTCTGGCCCAGCGCGGCCACCTGCCGCTCGTACGCTTCGGCGCGCGCGAGTCCGACGGCCCGGACCTCGGCGCCCGCAGCGCGGCCCGTCTGCTCGATGTACGCCGCCTCGCCCTCGCCTTCCTTCTCACGGGCGCGAGCGTCGTTGCTCTTGATGTCCACGCCGACGGCGGAACGCGCCAGGTCGGCCTGCATGTCGGCCGTGCCCTTCGCCTTCTCCATGTTGACGCGCTCCAACTGCGCGCTCTGCTGCATGCGGAACGTCGCGATCTCCTGGTTCGCGATCTCGCGCTCGGTGAGCACCTTCACGACGTCCTGCGGCAGCATGACGTCCTGGATGTAGACGCCGCGCACCTCGACCTCGTACCGCTCGAGCTGCGTGCGGATGTGTTCGAACGCCTCCTGCTGCACGCGGCCGCGCGTCTCGATGAACTCGATCGCGGGCATCGAACCGAGCTTGTCGCGGAACAGGTTGCCGACGGCCGCCTGCAGCACCTCGTTCACGAGGTTCTGCATCGTTCCGACCATCGAGATCACGCGCGGCGCCTTCGCGTCGGGCACGTGGATCAGCACCTGCAAGTCGATGCTGAAGACGAAGCCCTCCTTGCTCTTCGCGATGATCGCCTCGAGCTTCGCGTCGAGGTTGTGCGCTGCGGAGACAGCCTTCGCCCAATTCAGGTTGAGGATCGCGGTGGGCACGATCTCGGCCTGGTAGATGCGAGGGTTGATCGCGAACTTGCCGGTGCGGAGCGGCTCGCGCCACAGGCCGCGGTGGCCCGGCCGGACGAGCGAGCCGAACTTGAACTCGGCGCCCGAGGTGTCCTGCGTCGAGAGGCCGACATACGCCTTCACCGCCGCCGCCTCGCCCTGGCGCACGACCAGCATCGGCACGATCTCCACCTTCACGAGGAAGGGGTTCAGGTTGTACGCGCCGTAGCGCAGCACGTCGTGCTGGAGGCCCATCTCGCCGCCGGCGTCGAGGAACGCCTGGATGTCCTGGTAGTTGTCGTGCAGGTGGTTGCTGTCGCCCAACAGGGCGTCGATCAGTCGCGCGTCATCATTCGGGTCGGCGCGCTCCAGCGCTTCGACGTCGGCGAAGCCGCCCAGGCGGCTCGCGATGTAACCGGACGCGAGCGGGCGGCCTTCGAGCGTGGTGACGACGCCCACGACGTCCTGCTTCTCGCCGATGCCTTCGGCGACGCGCGGTGCGATGCGCACGACGTCGAGCTGGTCGGGTCGCAGGTTGAACGCCTCCGGGGAGAGCACACGGTTGACGGCGCGCTCTTCGATCTCCGGCGACGCCGCGAGGCCGTAGACCCGCGCCTTCGTGATCGCCATGAACGCGACCGGGTGCAGCGGGAGCAGCGAGCCCGGCGCCAGCACGCGGCGCTGCACGCCCTTCTGCCCGCCGCCGTGGACGAAGCCGGGCAGGTCGGTGAAGTTCCCGAACTCCTTGCGGTAGACGGCCGACTTCGCGCCCTGCGGCACCGCCGCGCCGACCTGCGCGATGACGACGCCGATCTCTCCGGCGGGCACCTGCACCCACGGGAACTTCTGCACGCGGTACGTGAGCCAGGACCGGAACCGCACGCCGGGCATGAGCAGTTCCGCCTGATACCCGGCCTCGCCGTCGAAGGCGATCGGGTTGTCGCCGGGGAGCTTGCGCCCGTACCGCTTCATCACGAGCCCGACCTCGGTCGGACCAATCACACGGAACGACGGCAGCGCGACGATCGCCACGAGGAACAAAGCCAGACCGATGAGTGTCCAGAGCGCCGGGTGTTCGAACATGGTCCCCCCCCCTTTTGCACAGTCGGAACGCATCCCCACGCGTCGAGTACGTCACCACGAGCGCGAGGTCGTCGCCCCGTCGGTCCGCGCCGACTCCAGTGCGGAGTCGGTCGCTGGTTGGAACGTCATGCGAGAGAAGTACGGTTTCCTGTGCCGTTCGCCGTCGCGACAGATCGCCGAGCAGCGAGCAAGTTCAGCGTCTAACAGGAGTCGAGGCGCGCAGGTTCAGACCGCGCGCGGTTCGCGGCGGCAGTCGGGACCGCAGTCACACTCGCAGACGGCGCGACTCCAGTTCGTCCCACAGCGCCTTGCAGTTCTTCGGGATCTCGGCGGCGGCTTCGTTGTGGACGAGTCCCTGCTCGAAGAAGGTCGAGGGCACGTCGGCGTGCGGAAGTGCGAGCTCGCGCGCAACGACATCGAGACCGCGGAGGAGTTCGTCCTGCGGGACATCGAAGCGGAGCAGCGGGAACGCGCTTCGACGGAGCTCCTCGACGAGGCGGGCGTTGTACGTCTCCCAGAGGCCGAAGGAGCGCTTCGTGTCGAACCGGTCGCTGCGCGCGGCGAGCGACGCGTGGACGGCCGCAGGGTGGCGGTAGATGCCGACGCGGATGAGTGCCGGCACCTGGCGGACCCACTCGTCGAAGACGAGAAGGGCGCGGGGGTCCTTGAAGCCCCACGCGGAGTAGTCGGCGTTCATACCGGCGATGAACGCGGCGAGCTCGGCCCTGCGCGCGTCGCTCCAGCGGTTCGGGAACGTGGGCTTCTTCCACGACCCGCCGTTGTCGTCGAGCACGCCGTCGTGAACGGCCATGAGCGCCGCGCTCTCGCGGTTGCCCTTCACGTTGTGCTGCTCGCGGGTCGAGACCTCGCCGAGCTCGAGGCCCTTCTCCTGGAGGCTGCCCGCGAGCCAGCTCGTGCCGCTCCGGTGCATGCCGAGGACGGCGTGGATTCGAGGAGATGGACGCGGTGCGTTCACGGCGTGAGAGTACGCGCGGCACCGCGGGAATCGAAGAGGGGGATGGTCCGGACAGTTGCCGGATCATCCCCCTCGAACACCGAGCGCTACGCCGCTACCAGGACTTCAAGATCCAGTCGCGGTACTGCGCGTCGAGCTCCTCCATCGTGATGCCGTAGACGGTCTCGACGGCCTTCGGCGTGCCCTGGGCGAGCGCCGTCCAGACGAACTTCCGGCCCTTCTCGACGTCGGACTCGAAGAGGAACTGGATGAGGGCGTAGCCCTTCACGGTCTCCGGGCCCTTCAGGTCCTGGTTCTGGAGCGACACCTTCCAGAGGCGCGTCGCGAGCGGCACGTCGTCGTCGTACTCGACCTGGCGCTTGGCGAGCTCGATCCAGATGTCGCGGTTCGGGTTCGGCTCGATGTCCATGCCGTACTTGCCGAACGTGCCGCAGGTCGTGAGCGTCGTGCCGGTGAGGCGGCGCGTCAGGTCGTACGCGATCGTCTCCTGCAGGTAGTCCTCGATCCCGCCGTTCGGCGAGCCGACGTCCTGGATCGCCATGTTGCGCGCGGCCTCACCGACCACGTGGCCGATGCGGTGCATCACGCTGTCGTCGGCGTCGGCGCCGGCGGAGTTCGTGGAAGCGTACTGGCCGGGGACGATCTGGTAGCCGCCGAAGTACTTCGTGTACTCAGCGACCTTCGCCGCGGGCCAGCCACCGGCGGCGGAGATCTTCTCCAGCTCGGTCTTGTCCTTCACGACGTCGAACTTGTTCATGCCGAGACGGTTCTTCACGTCGGCGTCCACGCCGTAGATCTCGACGAAGTCGGTCAGCGCGCGCTCTGCCCAGGTGCACAGCCGCGCGGCGACTTCCTTGCCGTGGACGGTGTTGATCTCGACGTGCTCCGACTTCGCGGCGCCGCCGGTCAGGCCGGCCGCCTTGAGCAGGCCGTCCATGTCGATGGTCTCGGTCTTGAACGGCAGGGCCGCGCGCTTCAGTCCGCCCTGCTTGCGCTCGTCGCGCATCTTCAGGAAGGGGACCGCCTCCGGGCGGACGTACTTGCCGCCGAACTTCGGGTGCTGGAGCGACTTGTGGGCCTCTTCGTTCGACGAGTCAACCTGGAGCACGCGCTCCCAGGCCAGCGCGGCCTTCTTCGCCCACGGCTCGGCCGCGGTCGGGTCGACCTTCGCGGCGTCCTCGCCGTTCTTCTTCGCCTTCTGTGCGAGGCCCTTCCACTTGCCGAGAACCGACTTGTTCGTCGAGAGCTCCTTCTCGGGGTACTTCTGCGCCTTCGGGTCCTCGATGTCCGCCTCTTCGCGGATCGAGTCGCGGCGGGCCTCGTTGCGCTCCCACTTGCCGTCGGGGGTCTTCATGTAGCCGACGAACTTGCGGACCTCTTCGTTCTCCGGGTCGTAACGGAGGATGAGGCGCCGGGCACCGATCGCGGTGAAGTCGAGCTTCTTGTCCTTGCACCACTTGTAGAGCGTCTCGTAGGCCTTCGCCGACTCACGGAGCGCGGTCTCGTGGGCCTTGTCCCACTCGCCGGCCAGATCGACTTCCGGCTTCTGCTGGGCGTAGGCCGTGCCGGCGAAGCGGGCGCCGACGGGCGACTCCGCCACGCCGCAGGCAAAGGTCGTCGCGATCGCGAGCGTGGTCAGGGCGAGCTTGGTACGCATTCGCATGGTCGTCTCCCGTTCTTGGGGTCGCTTCACGTTCGAAGGTCAAGCACCCGTGGATGGTCCGGCACGGACGGGCCGGTTTCCAGCGTCATTTCCTGCACCTGCGGTGCCGCGCCTGCCGGGCTCGTGGCGTGTCCTCGGCGGGAGACATGTCCACCCGCCGCCGACCTCGTCCGGGGACGCCTGCCGTCAGTTGGTGGGAACCTCCCACGCGACGCCGCCGCCGGGGCGCCACCACGGCCAGTGCCACGACGTGACGTTCCGGTAGTAGCCGTCGGCCCGGGCGGATCCGGCCGGAATGTGTGCGACGAAGTCCGGTGGCACGAGCCACGACGACCGCGCGCGGAGCCCGAACTCGTCGAGCACCCGCGCAGGCCACGAGTCGAGGTACTGGAGGTGCCACTCCTCGCCGGGCGCGGCACCGGGCCGCGTCACGCCGGTCTGGTTGTGCGATCGCCCGGCCTCGTCGAGCAGCAGGTCGTGGTCCACCGGCACCAGGCGCCCGCTCCAACCCGGCGCGAGCACCGCTCCGGCGGCGAACGCAACGAGCAGTCTGCGGCGCCCGGGAGTGAAAATCGGCACGCCCCGGAGCGTAGCCCCCCTGGCCCGCCCGTCGAAGACGTGAGCCCGCGCCGTGAACGTCATACGCTCTCTCCCCCCATGAGCGTATCCGTCCAAGTTCGCAACCTGACTAAGACGTACGGCGCAGTCCGCGTGCTCGACGGGGGCTCCACAGCCATCCCCGACGGCGCGAAGGTCGGCGTGCTCGGGCGCAACGGCGCCGGCAAGTCCACGCTCTGCCGGATCATCCTCGGACTCGAGGAAGCGGACTCGGGCGACGTGATCATCTCCGACGGCGTACGCATCGGATACCTGGAGCAGCACGACGCATTCACGGTGGACGAGACGCCGATCGCGTACCTCGAGCGTCGCACCGAGAAGCCGGAGTGGCGCTGCGGCGAGGTCGCGGGCAAGCTCGGGCTGCGCGGCGAGGTGCTCGACCGCAAGATGGGCGAACTGCCCGGTGGCTGGCGCACGCGCGTGAAGCTCGCGGCGATGCTCCTCGCGGACCCCGACTTCCTCGTGCTCGACGAGCCGACGAACTTCCTCGACCTCTCGACCGTGATGCTGCTCCAGGGCTTCCTCGCCGACTTCCGCGGCGGGGCGATGATCGTGTCGCACGACCGCGAATTCCTGAAGCGCACCTGCGACCACACGCTGTCGGTCGAACGCGGACTGCTCACGCTCTACCCGGGCGACGTCGAGGAGTTCTTCGGCTGGCAAGCGGAGCAGATGGACGTCGCCCGACGCACGAATTTGGCCATCGAGTCGCGGCGCGCGCACCTGCAGACGTTCGTGGACCGGTTCGGCGCGAAGGCGTCGAAGGCCACGCAGGCGCAGTCGAAGCGCAAGGCCATCGAACGCCTCCAGCCGATCGCGATCGCGAACCCGCTGGCCACGGTGCGCATCCGCATCCCGCAAGTCGAGGTGAAGCGCGGCGCCGCGCTCGGACTCGAAGATGTCTCGATCGGCTACCCCGACCGCGTCGTGGCGAAGAACGTGAGCATGCACGTCGAACGCGGCGCGCGCATCGCGATCGTCGGCGACAACGGCCAGGGCAAGACGACGCTGCTCCGCACGCTCGCGGGCGACCTGGCCACCGTCCAGGGCTCCGTCTGGCGCGCGCCGAACCTCGAGATCGGCGTCTACGCGCAGCACGTCTACCACGCGCTCCACCCGGACGACACCGTGAAGTCGCACCTCGAGCGGTGCGCCGCGAAGGACGTCCTCCGCCAGGCGATCCTCGACCTCGCGGGCGCGTTCCTGTTCCCCGGCGACGACGTCCTGAAGCCGGTCCGCGTGCTCTCCGGGGGCGAACGCGCGCGGCTCTGCCTCGCGGGCATGCTGCTCATGAAACGCCCGGTCCTGCTGCTCGACGAGCCGACGAACCACCTCGACTTCGAGACCGTCGAAGCGTTGGGCACGGCACTACGCGACTTCGCCGGCACCGTGGTCTTCATCAGCCACGACCGCACGTTCGTGAACATGGTGGCCACGGAGATCGTGGAGGTCGCCGACGGCCGCGTCCGCGTCGTGCCGGGAACGTACGCCGACTACGTCGAGGAGCTCGAGAAGCGCTCGCGCGACGTGCAGGACGGCGGCCGCGCGAAGAAGGCGGCCGCCGGCGCGACGACCGGTACCGCGGGAGCCGCCCCCGCACGGACTGCGAATCCGCCGAAGCGGAACCCGCCCCAGGCGAAGCCCGCACAGCAGGGCGGAACCTCCGCCGCTCCCGCCGCCCAGGCCCGCCCGCAGTCCTCTCCGCCGCAGTCGGTGAAGCCCGTCGCGCAGGCCCCCGCGCAGGCGCCGGTCGATCATCGCCACCGGCGCGCAGAGCTCGCGCGGCTCGAGAACGCGCGCAAGAAGGTGGACCAGAAGATGGCCACCCTCGAGGCGCGGCGCACGGAACTGCACGCGGAACTCGAGCACGACCCGGCGAACTACCGT
This sequence comes from Planctomycetota bacterium, assembly GCA_021414065.1. GTDB lineage: Bacteria > Planctomycetota > JAJSAM01 > JAJSAM01 > JAJVHW01 > JAIOPE01. Next base: position 10,900 of record JAIOPE010000161.1, on the reverse strand, counting down.
CCGAACCTGTACGCGCAGGTCCAGGAAGTCGAGCGCGAGATGGCGTTCGCCGAGTCCGAGTGGCTCGACCTGAGCGAGAAGATCGAGTCGCAGAGATGACGTCCGACGACGCCGGCGGGTTCGACGCCGGCGACATGCAGGGCGACCGCGACGCAGAGGGCGACGGTCTCGACGATCGTCTCGACCGGGCCGTGGACGCCGCAGACACCTCCGACGCCGAGGCGTCGCTGGCGGTGCTGCGAGGCATCCGCGCGGAGCTGGCGGAGACCTCGGCTCGACTGCCGTCGAGCGCGGAGGTGCGAGACGACTTCGGCAGGTGCCTGGCCGCCGAAGGCCGTTGCCACGCCAGGGCGGGCCGCCTCGACGACGCGATCGAAGCGACACGCGAGGCCATCGGCCACCACGTCGCCGCGGCGTCGATCGACCCGCTCCACCGAGAGCGCGGCGGCTCGATCGCTGCCCTGCACGTCCGGTGCGCGGATTACCTGGGTGCGTCGGGCCGGCTCGCCGAGGCGGTCGCGGAGGGCACGACGGCCGCACGGATCGCCGACGCCTGTGCCGCAGCCGACCCGGAGGAGGGCCGCGCGCTCGCCGTCTCGGCCGACGCGCACGAGACGCTGGCCTCGATCCGGTCGCGACTCGGCGACACGGCGGACGCCGTGGTCGAGCGCGAAGCAGTGCTCGCTCGCACGCGCCAGATCCAACGACTGGCGACGAGCGACAGCGCGGTCGCCGCGGGGGTCTCGGCGGCGCTGCGCGACCTGGCGTGGACGCTCCGCGACACGGGCGAGTGGGACCGCTCGCTGGCCGCTCTCGGCGAGGCCACGCGCCTGCTCGAGTCCGTCGCGGCGGGCGCCCCGAGCGAGGTGCGGTGGCAGAAGGACCTCGCAACGACGCACGCGATGGCGGGTGTCGTCCTCCGCGAGTCCGGCAGCTTCGCGGCTGCCATCGCGGAGCTGGAGCGGGCCACATTCCTGACCGAAGCGATCGTTTCGCTCGAGCCGGGAGACACCGAGGCGACGCGGCAACTCGTGCGACGTCACGAGGAGATGGGCGACCTGCGCATGGACGCGGGCGACGCGACGGCGGCGATCGATGCCTATCGGCTTCGACTCGATGCCGCCGTGCAGCTCTTTCCGGGCGATGCGACGGCCGAGGGCCGCGCGCGGCTCGACCTCGGGAGCGCGCTGCTCGCGAGCGGCGACGCGGCAGCGGCGGTCGTCGAACTTGAGGCGTCGTGCGCACGCCTCGCGACGGACCAGGACGGCGATCTCGACGCGGCGGCGAGCCTCGGCCATGCGCTCGACCGACTCGCCGACGCGCGCGCGGCGACCGGCGACGCCGACGGCGAACTCGCGGCGTGCGGGCGCCTTGCCGATGTCCGCCGCACCGTCTCGTCGCGCGTCCCCGACCACGCAGGCGCCGCAGACTTGCTGCTCACGTCGCTCGGTCGCCTCGGCGGACTCTTCGGGGAACACGGTCGCGAGAACGACGCGGAGTCGGTGTTCCGAGACGCGGTGGCGACCGCCGAACGCTGCGCCGCGCGGCCGGGTGCACCGCGCAATCTGCGCGTCGGGAGAATCGTCGCGCACGCGCGGCTCGGGCAGTGCCTCGTCCTCCGCGGCCGGCCGTCGGAGGCGGTGCCCCACCTTCGCCAGGCGATCGCCGGCCGCGAGGACCTCCTCCGGGACGAACCCGGGAACGACGGGCTCCTGCGTCTCGTCGGCTGGGACCACCGGCGTCTCGCTCAGGCCCTCGGCCGGGCGGGCGACATCGTCGGCTCGGAAAACGAACTCGCCACGGCCGCCGCACTCGCGGACGCCGCTCTGGAGCGGGAGCCGGAGTCCGTCGACTGGCTGGCGCTGGCGTCCGCCGTCCACGACGTGCGCGGCGACCTTCTCGAGGAACGCGGAGATCTCCGGGGGGCGGCCGAGTCGGCCGAACGTGAGGCCGAGTGCGTGGCGCGGCAGGTAGAGGTGGAGCCGGGCGACGACGCCCGGCACGCGTCGTTGGCCTCACGGCAGGGCGAGGCCGCGGAGTTGCGGTCGCGCATCGGAGACCACGACGCGGCGCTGCGTCATCGGCGCGCCGCAGTCGCGACCTGCCGCCGCCGCGTCGGCGCCGCACCGGGGGAAGTGCCGCCGCTGCGGAGCCTCTCGACGGCACTCGACGCCCTCGGCCGCGAGATTCTCGCCGCGGCGGGCAATCGCGCCGGTGCGAGCGAAGCCGCAGGTGGCACGTCGAGCGCAGATGCGAGTGACAACTCCGGTTCCGGCGCGGCCGACGGCCGACGCGCAGCGGCGGAGCGCGCCCTCGTTCCGCTCCGCGAGGCGCTCGCGATCGACGACGGCCTCGTTCTCGAGAACCCTGCGGACGAGAGTCTGCGTCGCGCGCTCGCGATCTCGCACAACGCGATTCACTTCGCCGCGAAGTCCGCGGGTCTGACCGACGAGTCGATTCTCGCGATCACGAACGAGGTCGGCATCCGCCGCGAACTCGCCGCCCCCGCGCCCAGTCAGCGAGACAGCGGTCAGCACGACGACGGTCGGTATGCGGACGACGCCCGCGCGCTGCGATGGTCGATCTACGGGCTCGCCTCTGCGCTGCGCGATGCGGGGCGGACCGACGACGCCCGTGCCCCCGCGCGCGAGGCCCTGGGGCTGTGCGAGGCAGCGTGCGCGGCGGCACCCGGCGACCTCGACGCGCTCGGACTGCTCGGCAACGTACGCGAGGTCCACGCCGATCTGCTCGACCGCGCCGACCCCGCGCAGCGCGACGAGGCCCGCCGCCTCTACGCGGCGAACGTCGAGATCTACCGCGCCCACCGCCCGGAGGATCTCAGCCACGAGGCCGACTGCACGTGCCTCGCGGACTGCGAGCGGAAACTCGCGGAGCTCACCGATCTGGGTCCGCTCGGCACCGACTGATCCTCCGCGCGCCCCTCTCAGCCCGAGTACGGACGGACGTACGGGGCGTGGGGGTCGTCGGCGTGGTGACGCGCGAGCAGCACGTAGCCGGGCGGCACGTCTGCGAGGTACTTGCGCTCCTTCGCGCTGACGGCGCGCACGACGCGGGCCGGGAGGCCCATCACGCACATGCCGTCCGGGACCACCATCCGGGGCGGAACGACGGCGCCGGCGGCGACCAGACATCCCTTGCCGATCACCGCCCCCGCGAGAACCCGCGCGCCGATCCCGATGAGCGAGCCCTCGCCGACCGACGCGCAGTGGACGACCGCCTCGTGTCCCACGGAGACGTTGGGCCCAACGACGAGCGGTTCGTCGCGCTCGCAGTGGAGAATCGATCCGTCCTGCACGTTCGTCGCCTCGCCGATCGTGATCGGGGCGACGTCGCCGCGGACGACGACCCCGTACCACAGGTTCACGTCGCGGCCGAGCGTGACGAACCCGGTCACGCGCGCCGTGTCGGCGATGTACACGTTCCCGACGCGAAGGATCGGCACGTCGCCCCCTACTGCCCGAGGAGTCCGTCGAAGTGCAACTCGACGAACTCGTAGACGAAGTTGCCCGCGCCGGTCGTGTCGGAGAACTCGCTGATGTAGACGCCGTGCTTCGTCGTGGACGGCGCCTGCCCGGTCCCCGGCGTCGGCGCCGAGCCCGGCGTCACCGTCGTCGAGACCGTCCACGACGCCTTCACGGAGGCCGCCTGACCGGCCGTGCGCTGCCAGTTCTCGCCCGCCGCGGCGCCCATCGCGGCGGAGGCGCCGTCGACCGACGTGCCCGTCGCGTCGCGCACCTCGTACGTCTCGCCGCCATTGATCGACGGCCAGTCGTCGGTGCTCGCCGACGTGTTGGTCGGGTCGGCGGTCAGGTAGTGGACATTCGGCGTGAGGATGGTGCCCCAGTAGGTCTGGAACGAGGTCTGCCCCGTCGCGCGGCCGATCACGACGTAGTCCCCCTGTTTCAGTTTCGTGCCCGCGGGAATCGTGAACGTCCGGGCGGAGTTCCCCTGGACGACGGTCCACCCCGAGATGTCGATCTCGTCCGGCAGCGGCGGAGGCGGCGGGTCGCCGCCACCTCCGCCGCCTCCACCGGTCGGGAGTTGGATGACACTCACGCTCGCAGCGAGCGTGACCGTGCCGTACGTGGCGCTGACCGTGCCGGACGCCGGAACGCTCGCCGCTGCGAGGTCGAAGCCCGCCGACGACGAACCGGCGGGGATCGTGATCGAAACCGGCGCCGAGCCGACGCTGCCCGCGACCTCGATCGCGATCGTCGCGTCGGCCCCGGACACTGCCTTCGAGAGCGACACCGTGTACCGCAGGGACTTCCCGGCGTAGACGGAGGCCGTGCCGGGCGTGATCTTCGCAAGCGCCGCCGGCTCGGGGATCGCGTACCGGAAGTAGTCGTCGGCGACGACCGCCTGGCCGTCGGGGTTGACGATCGACACGCTGACGGTGGTGCCCTGCGGGTTCGGCGGAGGAACGACGTCCACCGCCGAACCGAGCACCGCCACGGTCAGCACGGTGGCGCGTTTGTCGCCGAACCAGACGACCGGCTTCGCCAGTTGAGAGAAGTTCTGGCCGTAAAGCCGGAGCACCTGCGTGGAGTTACCCACCACCGGACCGGCGATGGGCTGGAGTTTCGGCTCGAGCGGCGAGAGCGTGATCGTCCCCTTCGGGCGCGAAGGCACGTCCACGAGCAAGGAGAGGTCGTAGGTCGCGTGGCCCTCAGGGGCGTCCACGGAGAGCAGGTACGCGCCGTTCCCCGTCCCGAGCGGTTCGATCACGTGGGTCGTCTTGCTCCCGCGCTTCCTGCCGAGCCCGATCCCGATCGGCGCGCCCGACGGGTCCTCGACGGACCCGATCGCCCCGCCGGTGCTGCCCTTCGCGATCGCGATGGTCGCGGTGAGCCGCGCCCCCTCGACTCCCTGGAACGTGTGGTCACGTTCGAGCGGGTCCGCTCCGCCGATGGTCTGCTTCCGGAGCACCACGGCCGGGGCCCCCTTGACCTGGAACTTCGCCGTGTACGTCCCGGTCGTGCCGTGGTCGCCGGCCAGCCTGACGACCCAGGGGCCGGTCTTGTCGATGACGAGCGACCTGAACGAGACCGCCGCCCCCCCCTTCTTCACCGAGAGTGCCGGTGTTCGATCCGTGCCGTCCGGGTCGAGCACCGTGACGTTGGGGAAGAGGTCGGAGGAGCGGTCGGCGGCGACCGCCAGCGTGAGCTTCTCCCCGGCGATCAGCGGCGTGACGTAGTCGTCGACATCGTTCGCGAGGGTGATCTCGGTCTTGTAACGGTTCGAGCCGAACGCGGGGCCGCGCGGTGTGCCCGCGGCCGCGCCGGCGGCGAGCGCCGTGACCAGCGCCGGGACGACGAGGACTGCGGTCGCGGAGGCGAACGGCCGGCGCGGCGCTGGAGAGGCACGGTGCATGATGATGGGCTCCGCGGAAGGGGCTTGTCGGTCCACGTCGCATGTCGTGGGCGACGCACGGCTCGAATTCCGGACACGGACAACTGGGCCGGCGACAACGTCGCCGACTCCGGCTGGAACGCCAGACGATCGCCGCCGCGCACGAAGAGCCGCCTCGGCATCCGTGAAGAAGACGTCTGGCGACCCCCGAAAGTCACACGGCGACTCCGAGAATACTGGATCCACGCCCGTTCGCGCGCTGTTCGGTCCCCGTCCGCAGGAACCGGGAATCGAGGCGGGGAGGATCGGACAGCCCGGATGGCTGCCAGATCCTCCCCGCCGACCAATGCGGTGCCGACCGGGAGACTACTTGTCGCGCTCGTTGCCGATCACGTAGCCGCCGAGCGCGCCCGCGCCGGCGCCGATCAGCGCGCCGTTCTGAGCGCTGGTGCGGCACCCGGTGATGGCGAGGAGCATGGGCGCCAAGACTGCGACGACGACTGCAACACGGATGAACTTCTGCATGGACGATGCCTCCGGAAGGCCGCGCGGGAAACCGAGCGGTGAGTGATTTGGACGGCTACCTAGGACTTGCGCGTGAAGAGGACGTACGCCCCGGCCGCGATGAGCACGATTCCGACGACTCGGCTCGGTCCCATCTAGCCCGGACAATTCACGAGGGTTCGCGCCTGGCCGAGCCCGCGGGCCGTCCGCTGCGTTGGGACCCTTGCGTGGCTTGACGAAGCCGACGCTGCGGGTCCCGCCTTGCGGCCGACTCCGCGGATCTCTGCCAGGACAGTGTGTCGCGACGCGAACGTGCCTTGAGTCGGCGTGAAGTGCTTCTGTTTCCTACGATGCGTGCCGTTCTCACGCGAACCCTCGTGCATTGTCCGGGCTAGACCGCCCTTCGGCCGCGAATGAGCCGGAGCAGCACGGCGATGACAGCGATCACCAGCAGCACGTGGATGAACCCACCGAGCGTGGTGGACGTGACGAGGCCGAGCAGCCACATGATGACGAGGACGATGATCAGGGTATCGAGCATGGGAACCGCCTATCCGTGGCCGACGGGGAACTTCCAGGCGCTGCTCACCGCCACGAGGCGAGCGGCGACATGCTTGCCGTGAAACTGACGCACAGGTCCCTTCATGGCCGATCCGCCAGAGGGCCTATCCGCGCCCCGACTTCGCTCAGATCCGGCCGGCAAGGACAAGGACCACGAGGATGACCAGGACGAGCCCGATGCCCCCGCTCGGGTAGTAGCCCCAACTCTTGCTGTGCGGCCACGTCGGAATGGCTCCGAGGAGCATCAGGACGAGGATGACAATGAGCAGCGTACCCATGGTGTTTCTCCTTCGAGTTTGACGAGTGCCGACTTCCGGCCCGGCGATCAACTGCAGCGACGCTGCAGGCCCGACCCGGCGAGTTCGCGACGGTGCGGACCGAGGTCCCCCTTCAGTCGCTCCCGCGCCCGGTGGATTCGGCTCATGACGGTGCCGAGCGGCACACCGAGTTGTCGGCCGATCTCTTCGTACGACATGCCGCGGACCACCGAGAGGAGGAACGTCGTGCGATAGACATCAGGGACGCGATCCAGCGCGTTCTTCACGACGTCGTCCATTCCGTCGCCGAGCGTCCGGATGTCCGGCGCCGGCCGGTCGTGCGACGACTCGAAGTTCGCGTCAACCTGCGCGGGCGCGCGGGCGACAGAGACTCCCAGCGGACCGCACGCGTCGGTGTCCGTCCGCATCCAGGCGCGCTTCGCACGCACCGCGCCGGTGAGGAAGAGCCGGCGGAGGATGGTCGTCGTCCACGCACGCGCCGACGTACCCGGCTGGAACCGGTCCCGCGCGTGATACGCCCGGAGCAGCGTCTCCTGCACCAGGTCGTCGGAGTCGGACTCGCATCGAGTCAGCCTCCGCGCGACGCTGTGGAGATGGGGCTCCTCGTCGAGGATGAAATTCACAACTGATCCGGGGCACGTCATCGTCATGGAAACTCCTGGTGCGGAGCCGCGCGCGGACCCCCGACACTCAACCCGAACCGTCGGTCCACCCGCCGAACGGGGGCGCACCGACGATCCACTGCTCACGACCGACGACCGGGACCGCATGGTTGTCTGCGGTCGCGGGCGCCTACTGCTTGACCTTGACGCTGATGGTGATCGGCTCGGAGACTGCGATGCCTCCGGTTCCGGTCGTGGCGGTGACGGTCGCCGAGTAGTTCTCGACGAGAGCCGCGTCGTCGCCGGCGCGCAGCGTGTAGCTGCCTTCGTCGCCGACGATCTTGCTGCCGGAGTCCACCACGTCCACACCCTTCGGGAGGTCCGTGAACGCGATCGAGACGTCACCGAGAAGGTCCGCGCGCTGGATCTTGACGGCCGCCTTCGTCATCCCGCCGCGATAGATCGTCACGGCGGCCGGCTTGACCAGCGTCAGCTTGCCGTTGGAAGCGCTCTGGACGGTCGAACTCTTCGAGCATCCGGCAAGGGCGGACGCTGCGAACGTGAGAGCGAATGCTGCGACGATGAGGTTGTTGTTCATTGTGTTCTCGTTGCTCGTTGTTTGGGACCGGAGCCGGGCTCAGTCGTTGACTGTGAGATTGACGAACTGGGTGGCCTGGCGCCCGCTCGGATCCTCGACCGTGATGCCGACCGCCTGGTTGCTGACGAGGTCGGCCGTCTTCGAGGCCTTCAAGATGAAGGTGACGCTGGTGGTCTCGGCCTTGATCGACGCCTTGTCGGACTCGACTCCCTTCGGGAGCTGGAAGATGGAAACCGTGACCGGCCCCGTGAACTTCGTACGGTCGATGCCGATCTCAAGGGGCGACGACTCGCCGCGGTGGATCGTCATCCACACCGGTGCGTTCGCGGTGACCGACTGGCCCTGCGGCCCACGGACGGTGGCGCTCTGGCACGCGACGGCCGTGAAAAGACAGACCGCAAGTGCGGCTGGTATCGAGAGTCTCATGTGGCGCTCCTATCGCAGGACTCCGTTCGGCTGGTGCGTCGTCCGCTGAGTGCGAATGCCCGCGTGCCGAAGGTCCCGCTGCCCCATACACTAGGTCCGGCGGACTATTCCAACAATGGGGCGAAACCCTACTTCCGACGGACCAGCGGATCGCACGGCGCGCGAACGTGCTTGCTCTCTCCCTTGCTGCGGCCAGGTAGGGTTCGACCCCATGGCAACCGGGCGCAGGCTGCGTCTAACCTGAGTCGGCGCCGTTCGAACTCGTCGGCGGCGCGCCCTCGGCACCGGGGAGCGGCCCCGAATGAGTCGGGTGTCGGCCCCGGACCACAATCCGGAGAGTCCGTCATGCACATCACGAAGAAGACCGCCTTGCTCGTCCTGACGTCCGCGTTCCTCGGTCTCGGTCTGTGCGCCTGCAACAACCGCGGCGACACGCCCGGCGAGAAGCTCGACCGCGCGCTCGACAAGACCGGCGACAAGGTGAAGGAAGCCGGCGAAGCGATCAAGACGAAGTAGTCGCGGTGAACCGAAGGAGCAACAGATGACCAATCAGGCAGAGGGAAAGCGCGTGGCGCTGTGGATCGACCACCGCCGCGCGATCGTCGTGACTCTGATCAACGACGTCGAGGCTACGACGATCATCGAGTCGGACGTCGAACGACAACTCGGAAGGACCGACGGCGTGCGGTCGAACGTCAAGCACGAGGCCGTGCACGTGCCGCACGACGACTCCCGAGATCGCAAGTTCAACGCGCAGATCGACGTGTACTACGACCGGGTGATCGCCGCGTTCCAAGGTGCCCAGACAATCGCCATCTTCGGACCCGGAGAGGCGAAGGGCGAGCTGCGCAAGCGCATCGAGAAGACCGTGCCCGAGAAGTGCGTCGTCAGCGTGGAGACGGCAGACAAGATGACGACGCCGGAGATCGAAGCAAAGGCCCGGGTCGGGTTCCACCCCATGGCGCGCAGACACGGTGAGTCATAGCCTGCGTGGGTGAACGGACGACGTCGCGAGACGAAGTCGCTCACGGATCGGCGGAGTGTCTCCGCCGAGTCGGATGGACAGAACGAACGAATGAGGTGTCGTATGGCAGATCGCATTTCAGCAGTTGATGGCGCGCTGGTCGAAGGCGCTCGCACGGTCGAGGCGGCCGCAACGCGTCTCAAGGACAAGGTCGTCACCGGCACGCAGGAGAAGTTCGAGGTTTCCCGTGACTACATCTCGGAGAACCCGGTGAAGTCGGTCCTCGTCGCCGTCGGCGTCGGCGCCCTCCTCGGGTACCTCCTCGGGCGTCGTACGTCGTAGCAGCGATGCAGCGGCCCGAGCCCTCGCAGCTGGCCGGCGCGGAGCAGCGCGGTTTCTTCGCACTGCTCCGCGCACTCGCTGATTCCGGCGTGGACCTGGCCCACAACACTGCCCAGATGGCAGCGTCCGAAGGGCGCGTGGTGCTGCAGCGGGTGGTTCTCCGCCTGGCGCTTCTCGTCGCCGCCCTTCTGGTTGCCGCGGTCGGACTCACGCTCAGCCTCTTCGGCGTGTCGCTTCTGGTTGCGCACGTCACCGGAATGGACGAGTGGCTGGCGTTCGCGATCGTCGGCATCGGCACTCTCGGCACCGGCGTGGCGTTCGCCGTCCGCGCGACCGGCCGACTCAGCTCGCCGGACCTCGCATTCCCGGCGACGCTCGCGGAGTTCAACGCCGACGTCGAGATGCTGCGCAACGGGCGCGACGCGCCCGGAGACGAGGCGCCGTGAAGTACGAGACCGACTGGAAGCGGGAGTGGGAGACGCTCCGAGCGGAACGAGAGGTCGCTCGGCGCAAGTGGCGACGCGCGGCCGACGGCCTCACCGAGCACGCCCGAGACCCACTCGGCCTCGGGAAGATGATCCACGACAACCCAGTCGCGTCCACGGGCGTCGGCGCGATCGTCGGCGCCATGCTCGTGAAGATGTTCATCGCCAGGAAGTCCGAGAGCCGGTCGGGGACGCAGAACAGGGGCAGTCCCCCGCCGGCCCAGTCGATGTGGTCCACGATCATCCGAGAGGCAGCGCTGAGCGTCGCTGTGCCTTGGCTGATGCGCATGATGAAAGAGAAGTTCGGATGGGACCTCGACCCGGCCGCTCCCCACGCGCCCGCGCCTGACGGCGCGCGCGTGGGCGAGGCCGACTCGGCGACCGTCCGGTCCTAGCCCGGATCATTCACGAAGCTCCGCGCCTGGACGAGCCCGCGGGTCGTCCGCTGCGTCGGGACCCTTGCGTGGCTTGACAAAGCCGACGCTGCGGGTCCCGCCTTGCGGCCGACTCCGCGGATCTCGCCCAGGACAGTGTGTCGTGGCGCGAACGTACCTAGAATCGGCGTGAAGTGCTTGTGCTTCCTGCGACGCACGCCGTCCTCCCGCGGAGCTTCGTGAATGATCCGGGCGAGGCCTCTCCACGTCGCTCAGGTGCCTGTCGGAGGGTCAAGCTAACATAGACCTAACACGGAGGTCTAGATGTTGGCTGACCAGATCCCTCTCATGCGCGATGACACCATGCCGAAGACGCTGATCGCGTTCACGGCG
>JAIOPE010000160.1 GCA_021414065.1 Planctomycetota bacterium | reverse complement strand
CGGGGCGAGGCCCTGTGCGACCGAGTCCACGTAGTTCTTCGTCGCGAGATGGGCGGCCGCGGACGGCTCGGCGGCGTTGACCGCCTTGAACCCTCCGAAGTCGAGGTCGCGCGTGAGAGGGCCGAGGGTGGGCGCCGCGTCACTCCGCATCGCGGTCGTCGCGGACCCGTTGACGGCCGCGCCGCCGACCGTGGCGGTCGGGTTCGCGAAGCCGCCGAAGTCGTCTTCCGTCAGGAGCTTCTTCCACGCCATGAGGGGCCTCCGGGGTTCCATCGAGGGGAACCGCGCGCGGAGGCTCGTTCAAGGCGACGCGCAGCAACTCGCGATGACCGCGAGAATGCTCCCGGGAACCGGCATGGTCCCCGGGAGCCGTAGTTCGACAGTCAGCTCGACGGCTTCGCTTCGTCATCCGCTGCGGGCATGTCCCGCAGCAGCTCGGCGAGTGTCGCGAGTCCCTTGCCCGGATGGACGGTGAACAGGCCTTCCGAGTTGTAGGTGAGCATGAAGGCCCAGTACGGCGAATCTCCGCCGGGCCATGCGTGTCCATTCTGGAGGCCGCTCATGTGGTGCCACTTCAGGCGCGGATTCTCACGCTCGGCCCGACGCAGAGACGCCCACGTGTGATCCTCGGACCGGATCTTCCGGCAGAACACCAGCGTCGTAGTCGTCCCGGGCACTCGGACGATCGCCCCGTGCTCATCGACCGTGCCCACGACCGCGTAGGCAACTGCCCACTGCGGGACGATCACGGATCCCAGCTTGCGGTCCGAGAAGTTGAGCGTCTCGGAGTGCATCGGCGGCCATGCGTGCCAGTCCCACTGCGTCGGCAAGACCTCGTCGGATGCGGCCGGCAACGCAGCCAGGGTCTCCATCGTCGGAGGCCACACTCGATGGCGCGTGGTCACGCCCATCGCAGCCCGCGCGGTCGAGTAGCTCGTACCGGCTTCGCGAGCGCGCTCATGGATGGCGCGCTTCAAGTGCTTGTTCTTGGTCATGTTCCGCTCCTGAATCAGCACCGCGTCGCGCCCCCCAACGCGCCACGGCGCGGACAGGATCGGTTTTGGTACGGCTGCCCGAGGAAGCTAAACCCCTTTGACCTCTTGACGGCACCGGGGGAGATGCCGGAGAGGCTTTGGCGTGGGCTGTCGCCGCCAGGAGTCTACCGCCCCTTCGCTACGTGCCAAGCGCCTGCCAGTGGACGGTCGGCGCGAACGTCGCCGGGTCCTCGACGAAGACCGCCGCCCCCGGCCGGAGCGTCACCTGCGTCGCCGTGACAGCGACGATCTCGACGCTCCCCGGGTAGCCGAGCAGGTGGGCCGTCACCTTCGGCGCGTTCTGGAAGGGGACCGGGAACGTGACGACGACCGGATCGTCGGGACCGACGACGACCTGGCCCTCCAGCTTCCGGTTGAACTTCCGCCGCGTGACGACGAGGCGCGGGACGCGGACGAAGCGCAGTCCGTCGCCCGTGACCGTGACGCGGAGCCGAGTTCGCCAGTATCTATAGGTGCCCGGCGCGAAAGGACGCCACCCGTCCCACGCGCCGCCGGGCGTCGGGGTCGTGTCGATCTCGACCGCTGCGTCCACGGGCGGGAGCGGCGTCAGCCGCCAGGAGTTCTGCGACGCGAAGGTCGGCGTCCCGAGCGGGACGAGCTGCTCGTCGCGGCCCGCGCGCGCGCCGAGCGCGGGGCGACGAATCGCGCCGAACGGGAGGCCCGCGTCCACGGGCTGCGCCGCTCCCATGTCCACCTCGACCCGCTGGTGCTCCACCTGCCCCGCATCGAAGACCGGTGACTCGTAGACGCCCTGCGGCCAGAACTTCGCGAAGCAGGGCACACCCGCGAAGGAGCCGAACGGCGAGACGGCCGCACCGAAGCGGAGCGGGAGCCGCTCCTGGCGCAGTACGCCGCCGTCGATTTCGAGATGGGTCTTCGTGCCCGGCCAGCCGAGAGCCCCCTGGTCTGCCGCGTCCGCCGTGACGTGCGTGTCGAGCGCCGCGATCGTGACCGTCACAGACGCCGCCGCGCGCGACGTGCGCCCGAGGGAGTCCACCGCCTTCAGGTGGAGCGTCGTCGCGCCGGATGCGGACCACGCCCATGCGAGGCTCGTCCCGGTCACACCCGCGGCGACCCGCGTGCCGTCCTCCCACGAGTCCCCGACGCGCGCCTCGTGGGCCACCGTGACGCCGTCCGTGGCGGCGTTCCAACGGAGGTTGACGTTCGGGCCGTCCTGCGCGGCTGCGAAGCCCGTGGGCGCGGCGGGCAGCGCGGGCGTCCCCTCGTCGGCCGTCGGCGCGACGCGGAGGGTCTCCCACTCATCCTCCGCGGCGAGACTGCCGTCCGTCTCGACGGGTACCACGGCGAACGTGTAGCTCCTCTCCGGGTGAAGCCCCGTCGCGGTGAAGTCGCTCGCGTACGTCCGTCCGATCTCCGTCCAACCCGGGTCGTCGGCCCCGCGCTTCAGGACCGCGGTGGTGCCGGGCCCGGTGGCGGACCACGAGAGCAGAACATCCACGGAGCGGAGAGCGGCGTCGGGCACGACGAACATCCTGTTGGCTCGCGGAGGCTCGTGCGGGTGCGTCTGACGTCGTCGCTGTGGGTAGACTTCGAACGGAGAGCCCGAACTGAGACGAGGAGAAGCCAATGCCGATGAGCGACATCGCGACTGCGCTCGCGAACGAACTGTTGCAGCAGCACGCCCACTTCTGCGCGCCGGGTCGATTCCCTGACGCATGCGTGGTCACGTACGGCGATCTCTGCGAGCGCGCGGGTTGCCCAGAAGTGACTCGCGGCGTGGGCCAGTTCCTCGGCGAGGTCGCCGCGTGGTGCGGCGAGAACGGGTACCCACCTCTCAACGCGCTTGCCGTTAACCAGGACTCCCGGATGCCGGGCGACAGTTACGACGTGGCTGTGAACTGCAGCCTGCTCGGATGGCCGAACGAGGTGCGTGCCTGCATCGACTTCCGCGGGTATCCGGCACACGTTTGAGAGCCCGCTATCGGACGCGCGCCCGCAGATTCGTGACGCGCCGGGCTGCGGGAGCGTTCGCCGTGGCCGTCGCCGGCGCGGTGCTCACCGGCACCGTGGCGCTCTTCAGCGCGTAGACCGACGAGTCCATCACGCGCCCCGCGTACCGGACCGTGAGCTTCCCGTCCTCGTCGCGCCCGACGGCGCCGGCGAGGACTCGGACCTTCAGCTCGGTCGCGTTCCCGCCGGTCGAGTACGGTACGCGCGTCCGGACCAGCACGATGTCGCCCGCCTCGACGTGCTGGACGCCGGGATGCGCCTCCCACGTGCAGGGGAAGGGGAGCGCGCGGGCCTGCTCCGCGAGGTGGCGCAGCATCCGCGCCGCCTCCGTCTCGCGCGTCACGCCGCGGAGGTCCACCTCGCGGACGTTCAGCGGCGTCGCCTCGGGGAGGCCGTCCACCGGGTACAGCAGTTCGTCGCGCTCGTAGTCGAGGAACTCGCTCCAGAATGAGCCCTTCACCCCGGTCGGCGACTTGCCCCACTCGTCGAGCCGCAGCACGAACTTCGACATGTTCTGCGCGGCCGGGTCGATGTCGTCCACGAACGTGAAGACGGGGTCGCCGTCCTGGTCGAGCGGGAACCGCCAGCGCGCGCCCTGGAGCGTCGCGAAGCAGTACCCGAGGAACGCGAAGTCGCCGACCGTCTCCATGAGGGACATCGGCGTGTCGAGGACGACGTTCAGGCGGCAGCGGCGCTCGCCGTTCGTCGAGGAGGCGGGCCGCGTCGCGTCGTCGCCGGGGCGGTGGACCCAGGCATCGCAGAAGTCCGCGAACGCGCCGAGGCCGTTCAGCGATCTGTCCGCCCCGACGAGGAAGTCCGTCCCCGTGAAGAAGTAGCCCGCCCCGTACCGCTCGACGGCCGCGCCTTCGGACGAGGTCACGAGGTCCCGGATCGCGAGCGCAGCGTTCTGGCTGCTGCCGAGATCCCGCGCGCCGCCAAGGTCCGTAGTCCGCGGGTCGTAGAGAGCGCCGCGCTTGGCGACGCAGGTGACGCGGAGGCTCCCGCCCTGGAGCGCCGCCCCGACACTCCCGCGCAGGCCGAGGAGCGCCGTCCCCGGGTACGTGAAGCCCTCGCGCGTCACCTCCGTGACGTACGTGAACTGGATCTCGTCCACAGCGAGCGCGTCCGTGGACTCGGCCGTCTGTCGCGTGACGCGGACCTCGTAGGGTGCGCGGTCGAAGTTCGCGAGCGCGTCCGCCGCGCCCGTGTCGCCCGCGATGCTGCGTTTCTCCAGTTCGTCGCGGAGGCCGATCTCCCAGCGCATCGTCGAGGCCCGCTCGCCGATCAGGTCGAAGGAGTTCCCCGAGTGCGACGAGAGCACCGTCCATGTCGTCACGCCCTGCTTCCGGTACTCGACGCGCACGCGGACCGTGATCGCATTCGTCCCGCCGTCGTCCTTGTACTGGATCATCCCGCGCGGCGCGGAGATGCCGACCCGGAGGTCGTCCACCTCGCGGCCGTCCGTCGCGTAGGTGTTCCCGACGTTTCGGGCGAGGACCTGCTCCTTCGGGTTGCGCGACTGCTCGAGGTCCGTGAAGCCCTCGATCGGCTGCTGGTCGAGCGTCCCCGGCCGCCAGGTGACGCGGAGGCCGTGGAAGGGCGTCGTCCGGTACTTCGCGGTGACCTTCTTGCCATTGCCGGGAGCGGTCCCGAAGGCGACCTTCGTGATGCCGCCCGCCGCCAGCGTGATGGCGAGCGAGTCCGCGCCGAGGTAGTCGTACGTGACGCGGACCGTGTACCCGGTCGGAGGCCGCGTCACGAATCGCAGCCGCATCTTCCATGCGGCGAGCTTCTGCGATCCCCACCTGAAGAGCCCCTCGCGACGCGGCTGCTCCAGCTCCGGGCGACCGGTGCCGCGGATGAAGACGCGGATCGTCTGCGAGAGGATGCGCTCCGTCTTGTCGTCGCGGCGCAGGTCGAACGTCAGCTTCGGCGTGGGGAGCCGAACTCCCGTCAGCGGGTCGTAGCGCGCGGCGGGCGGCGCGGGGACCGTGAACTCCGTGGTCGCCGACCGCTTCGTCCAGGCCTTCTGGACGCCGTCCACGAACACCTCGACGGCCGGGGCCTCGTCGTCCCCGAGGAAGACCGAGCGGTGCGGGAACACGAACTCCTTCTTCGAGCCGTTCCCCCTCCCGAGGCTCTCCTCGCGGAGGTTCGAGACGATCCGGCGGTCGTTGATCTCGATGTCCGCCACGTCTGCGACGACGCCCTCGCAGATGACGCCGAGCCACCGGAACTCCTGACGCGCGGTGTTCCGCACGTCGCCCGGCGAGACGCCCTCGACGGCCTCCGTGACCGACTCCGCGATCACGACCGGCTTCACGCGGTGGACGCCGTAGAGGATCGGGACGTGCGCGTCCGACCCGCGGGGGTTCTCGAACTGGTCGATCCCGTAGGTCGGGGAGTCGCGCAGGTTCTTCTGCCGGGGCGGCGTCGGCGTGAGCGCCGTGCCCGCGATCGTCCCCGCGCCCGCGACCATGAGCGGGATGCCGATCTCGGCAAGGACGCCCGTGAAGGTGAGGATCGCGCCGACGACGAGCTCCAGCCCGCCGATGATGTAGCCGAGTCCCTTGCCCATGGCTCAGCCCACCCGGAGCGCGCGCGCGTCGGCCGCGGTCGGGAAGCCGCCGAATCGGAGCGGCTCGTCCTCGAAGTGGCGGCGGCAGTCCTCGCGCGTCTTGTCACACGTCGCGAGGTCGCCGACGTAGCCGCAGTGGACGCCCTTGTACAGCCAGCGGCAGCGGAGCCCCTGGAGCGTGCGGTCGGGAACGCGGATCGCCTCAGCCGGGAAGACGCCGAGGTCGAAGGCGACGGCGTCGCGGCCGACGAACGAGTAGGCGTTCACGAAGAGCGTCCACTCGATGACCAGGTCCGCCGGCGTCGCGCCGGTGAGCATCGAGCGCGCGGCCTGCCGGATCGTGACGCGGCGGCCCCGGAGGTCCTCACCGCCCGTGTCCGGGTGGCAGAGCGGACCGAGGACGCCGTCGGCGTTCTGGAGGACCATCTGGAGCGACGGCACCTCGCGCTCAGCCGACTCCTGAATCTCGCCGAACGTCCCGGCCGTCGGCTCGAAGGTGAGGCCGTTCCACACGCGCGCCTCGGTGTCGAGCGCGTAGCGGAGGGTCGTCGTCGCGCGCGCGATCTCGACGAGCGCCACGAGGTCGAGCTGGTCGCCCTGGAGGAGCGCGAGGAAGGCGGCGTTCTTGGCCCTCATGACGCGCTCGGGACCGCGGCGTAGCTGAAGCCGGGTCCCGTCTCCCGCAGTTGCACCGCGAGGGTGCGGTCGGCAACCGCAGACGAGCCGCCGCCCCCGGCCTCCAACTCCTGCTCGCTCGGGAGGTCGTCCCCCTCGAAGCGCACGGCGAAGAGGAACTCGTAGGCGAGCGTCACGGTCGCGCCCGTCCCAGGGGCCGTCCCGAACCGGACGACGAGCTTCGTGGACGTCCCGAGCACGTAGGTCGCGCCCGACTCGTTGACGATCGAGTAGTGCGTGCCCAGCGTCTGCACGGTCCCGTTCTTCCGGACGACGAGCGTCGCCGTGTCCACGTAGCGGCGCGTCGCCGCGAAGTCCTTCTGCGTCGAGGACTCCACCGCGGGCGCGTCTCCCATCACCGCCGCGCCGGGGTTCTGCGCGCGGTAGAGGAACGGCTCGAAGCCGCCGAAGCGCGCGTTCCAGAACGCCTCGAAGTCGCGGTAGCTCCCGCCGCCGTTCGGGAAGAGCAGCGTCCCGCGGACGACGAGTTCGCCCGCGGCGTGGAGCTTCTGGAGCGTGCGCCGGCCGCCGCCCTGCTCGTGCACGGCGTTCCCGTAGGCGAGGTATTCGCGGAACCCGCGCCGCAGGAAGACGAAGGGGAAGATGGTGGCCACGGTCAGTCCCTCGGCCTCATGCCGCGACGACCGCTGCGACGGAGCGCCGACCCGACGATCGCGGCGCGCGCCTCGGGCGACGACCGCGCCATGACGTCGTCCGCGATGACGGCGGGCGGGCGGACCGTGAGAGCGACGTGGACGTCGCCCTGGCCGCCGCCGGAGTTCGCGCCGTTCGTCACGCGGACGAGTTCGCCCGGGGAGAGCTTCATCGAGACGAGCTGGCTGTCGAGCCCGCCGAAGCCCCCGACGCGCCACGTTCCGCCGTGGGCGCCCGTGGCCGCCGGTGCGGCCGACGCGGCGGCTGCACCCGCCCCTGCGCCAGCGGCCCCGCCCGCCGCGCCCCCGAGGCCCGGGAAGAGGGAGAGAATCGCCTTCATGATGAGCGCCTGCTCGATCATGCGCGCGACCTGGAACGCGAAGTCCGCGGCGAACTCCCGGAACGCCTCGGTCGCCGACTTGCTCCCGCGGGCGATGTCATCCAGTGCCGAGGCGACGCCGCCGGAGAGGTCGTTCACGGCGACGTCGGCCATCTGCGCGCCGAGCTGACCCCAGCCCGCCGTCTCCTCGCGGAGCTGCGAGATCCGCCCCTGGAACCCGGCCGCGAGGTCGTCGCCGGTGACCGCCTGC
>JAIOPE010000140.1 GCA_021414065.1 Planctomycetota bacterium | reverse complement strand
CCAGGGTCGATCGCGAGGATTCGCACGTGGCCTCCGTCGCGGTCAGAACGGAATGTCGTCGAAGTTGACGTCGTCGGGCGGCGGCGGGGCCGGCGCCGGAGCGGGGCGCGCCGGGCCGGGGGAACGGGGCGCGACGGCCGTTCGCGACGGGGGCGGACCAGCCGGCGGACGTGTGGGCGTCGGCGCGCTGCGCCGCGGCGTCTGGGGTCCGCGCTGCGCGATGAGCCGCGACCGCAGCGTCTGCGAGAACTCCGCCGCGGTGCCTGGGTCCATCCGCTCCTTCACGACGAGGCCGCCGTTCACCGAGTTCACCCAGCGGATGCGGATCCGCTGCCCGCCCTCGCCGTCGTCCTCGTGCTCGAGGACGAGCTGCGCCTCGGCACCCTTGATCGGCGTGTCGTACGGGTCCTGCGGGTTCAGCGCGTCGAGCTGGTAGTCGTGCTCGGCGGGATCCCAGCCGAGAGCGCGGAGCGCCTTCTCGGTCGTCTCCCACGCCTTGTCCGTGAAGAAGCCGTACCACGTCATCGGCACGGACTGCTGGTCGACGCCGAGGTGGACGTCGAAGCCGATCGCGATCTGCTCGGTGCCGTTGCCGGCGCGGCCGAGGCAGGACGACGTGACCGTGCCGATGTAGCGGCCCGGCTGGATGTCTCGGTAGTCCATGACCTACGCTGCCTCCTGGGTGGACGACCCACCCGAGTCGTTGCCCTTGTTCGTGACCTTCTCGCGCAGCAGGTTGACGAGGCGCGCGAGGTCGCGCGCGTTGTCGCCGCAGACGGCGAGCTTCACGCCGATGGCGGCGCGCGTCTCCGCCGTCGGCTGGAGTTCCTCGACGAGCGCCGCGACCTCCGCGCGCATCGCCTCGGGCGACGCCGGGTGCCCGGCCTCGCGCGCCGTCGCGTACTCCTGGAAGTCGAGTGCCAGGACGGGCGGCAGCCCGTAGCGGTTCTTCGCGTCGTAGGCCGCGTTCCACTCGGTGTAGAGGACGCGCCGCCCCGTTGAGACGCCCTTGCCGCGCTTCAGCGCCGGGTCCTCGCTGCCCGACTTCGAGACCTGGACGAAGGCCTCGTGCGTCGCGAAGAGGACGGCCTCGGCCCAGTACTTCCAGAGGGCGGGCGCCATCTCGCCCGCGAGGTTCGGCTCGTACCGCAGGTAGTCCGCACCGGCCGGGTTCTTGAACGTCTTCGTCCGCGCGTGGGCGAGCACGATCACGTTCATGCCGCGCGCCGCCGCGAGGCGGTCGATGGCCGCGATGAGGCGGCGGTGCTCGTCGGGCGTGACCTTGAGACCGCGCCCGTAGGCGTCGAAGTCCTCGGAGGACCAGCCGTTTCGCCGGCACACCTGATCGCGGATGAGACCGTCCACGGCGTCGATCGTGTCGAGGACGAGCGTCTGGTAGTCGTGGTCGGCCGTCTCCAGTTCGGCGACGGCGTCGAGAACGTCCTGGAACGTCTCCGGCGCGGGGAAGCTCTCGGGCACGGGGACGAGGTTCCGGATGCCGTCCTCGGCCGCGAGGAAGACGGGCTTCGGGGCGGCCGCCGCGAAGGACGACTTTCCGACGCCCTCGATGCCGTAGAGGAACACCTTGTCGGGGCCCCGCTCGAGCGACTTCCGGATGCTCGAAAGGGTCATCCTCCGCGCCGCGGGCGCGGGCTTCTGCGGCGTTCGCGCCGCCGTCGCAGGGCGCCCCGCGGGAATTGCTGTCTGGGTCATGGTCACCTCTCTCCCGTCAGTTCGGGGTTCACGTTCGTGAGCTGGTCGTAGTCGTGGATGTGGTCGCTGGGGTGCGTGCCCGTCGAGCAGACCTGCCAGAAGGCGCAGGTGCCGAAGCGGTGGCAGGCCTCGGGATTGCGCGGCGCGAAGCCCTCGATCTCCATCTCCCGCATCGAGCGGCCCTGCTGCCAGGCGTCGAAGAGGAAGTCGCGGATCTGGCTCTCGGTCCTGGGCACGCTGCGCCGGCGGAAGTAGCGCGCGAGGTCGCCCTCGAGTTCGGCGCGCACGCGGAGGCGGTACTCCTCGGGCGTCTCGTCCGCCTCGCGCTGGTTCGCGTAGAGGCGGCCCTCCTTCGTGTACTTCCGCGACTCGGGGGCCGTGGCGCGAAGGGGCTTCTGCCCGGGCTTCTTCGCGACGTCGTACAGGATCTCGTCGACGTGATGCCCGAGCGCCTCGGCGCCGATCACGTAGCCCGAGATCTGGTGATCGAGGGCGAGCGTCGACCAGTAGGAGTCGGCCTCGCTCGCGATCTCCTCGGACGTGGTCTTGTGCTCGACGACGAGGACCCGGCCGTCGCTGCGCCGCCGGACGATCGCATCGATCTTCCCGGCGAGCTGCCACGTGCGCGAGCGGGCGAGGTTCGTCGCGGGGTTCAGGAGCGGCGCGGTGTAGGCCACCTCGACGCCGAGCACCTCGTAGAGGCCGGCGTCGGCGCGCCACGCGAGGTCGTAGCCGCGCAGCAACTCGTTCAGGCGGACCTGCTCGTACTGGTCGGCCGCGAGTCCGGCGACGGTGGCGAGCGCCACCATGAGCGGCGCGCCGTCGAGGTCGTTCGTGGCGACCGTCCCCCACCACGCCTCCATCCCCTTGTGGAAGAGCGAGCCGAATCGCAGCGCCTCGCTCTCCTGGCGCGGTCGCCAGCCCTCGACGTAGCGGAGCTGATGGAGCCGCGCGCAGGTGCGGAAGCAGCGAAGGCGGGAAGCCGTGAGGAGGCGCGGCTCCTCGGCGTGGACCTGGGGGACGTCGGTGGTGGTCACGCCGCGACCTCGCCCTTCCCCGGCCGCGAGACGAGCTTCTTCGTCCGGCGGCCGGCGTTCAGGTGCGAGACGAGCATCTGGAAGAGGATCGCGGTCGACGCCGCGCCGCCGCTCGCGAGGGCCGCGACGTGGGGATCGGTGACCGGGAAGGCCTTCAGCTTCCTGCGGACGGCGGGATCGACGACGAGTTGCTTTTCGTTCCAGAACTCCTCGTGCGCGTCGAGGACCTTCGTGAGGGCGGCGAGGAACCCGCCGCGCAAGACCGGCGCCTGGTCCTTGTAGGCGACGCGGCTGACGGCCCAGCACTCCTCCATGAGTCCGAAGAAGACGAGGACGTTGCCGCGGTAGGCGGCCTTCCCGACCTTCTCCATCGTCCCCTGCATCGCGGCGACGAGCTGCTCCATGGCCACGCTGCGCCCCGCTCCGAAGTGGGCCTGGAGCTCGCCGACGCACCGCAGGAGCGTCAGCGCCGTGAGCAGGTGACCGCGGCGCATGTTCTGCTGCCAGCAGACGCGCTCGTGCAGCGGGAAGCCCTCGTCGCGGACCGACAGGTCGAAGAGCATCTCGACCACCGGGAAGTCGCTGCGGAGGTTGCGCAGGTGGATGCTCGGCGCGATTCGCTTGCGCTTGGCGTTGAGCACGTGGAAGCGCTCCTTCTCCCACGCGAAGCTCGTGTTGAACCGCAGCGCCGCGCCGAGCACGGGGCGCATGCCCTTGTCGAGGGCGAGCCGCGCGGCGTTGACGCGCTGGAACCCGTCGACGATGTAGACGGGGTCCTTCAGCGTGAACGTCCCCGCGCGCTCGTCGTAGTCGCCGCCGCGCATGCCGAGGTCGATGTCCGCGACGCTGTTCGTGCGGAAGCCCTCGGCGATGCCCTCGATGTAGGAGCGCGACTCGACCTCGCGCTGGTAGCTGTCCGCCCGCAGCGCCCCGAGCGTCTCGGGGTCGATCACGCCGCGCAGCACGACGTCGTCGCCTTCCTCGGCGAGCGCGGCGGACGTCATCCTCAGTTGGATCATTCGTCTCCCTCCAGATTGGCGTGAAGGCGCCCGATCTCGGTCCGCAGCTCCCACAACTCCGTGAGGCGTGCGCGGTCCTTCTTCTGGGCGCCGGAAGTGGCGTACGAGTGCATCGCGACGGAGAGCCGCTTCGCGAGCGCGTTGATCTCGGCGATGTGGTCCCGGTCCGCGCGCGAGGACCGCCGCGCGGGGAACTCGCCGACCATCTTCTTGAACTGGGCGAGTGACGTGGGCTTGGCCGCCGCGGCCTTAGAGACCGCGCGGCGCGTCACCTTGGCCGAGCCGTCGAGGATGGCGCGCTTGGTCTCGGCGCCCGCGGTCGCCGCGAGCGCATCGACGTCGGCGGCGAACCGCGCCGCACGCTTGACGGTCCTGCCGGAGACGCCCGCCGTCTTCGCGATTCGCTCGGCAGTCAGGCCCGGCTCGGAAACCGGGTCATCGTGTCCCGGTTTCTCGGGCCGCCCCTCGGGGAGCCTCTCGGCGACGTACTTCCTCCCGAGGAGGTAGGTCTTCTGCGCCGGCGTGAGGTTGCGCCGCGAGACGGCGTTGTCGATCACCCAGTTGCGGGCGGCGTCTCGGTCGGCGAACGAGTACTCGACGACGTCGTAGTCGATGCCGCGTGCAGTGCAGATCCCGAAGCGCGTGTGGCCGTCGAGGAGGAGCTGCTCCTCCTTCCAGACGACGAGCGGCTCGCGCACGCCGTGCGCGGCGATCTCCGCTTCGAGAAGCGAGCGCTCCTCGGCGGCGAGCGGCGGGCAGAGCCCCTCGAACTCCGGGTCCGTCCGGAACGCGGGGTGGATGGTGTCGCTGTCCGAGGCCCGGGAGGAGCGCGCAGGGGAAAGGGAAGGAAGGGAGGGCTGCGCAGCCCCTTTACGGGAGGAGGACCCAACCGGGCCCAGGTCAGCGTCACCCGCGACGTGCGTCAGTTCGGCCATCGCGTCTGCTCCTCGATCGCACGGCGCACGGCGCGGCGGCCCGCGTCGTGCGCGAACTCGACGGACGCCAGGACGAGTTCCTCGATGAGGCGGAGCGCGCAGGCGCGGCAGACGAGCTCACCCTGGAGGCGCTCCTCCGCGATGAGGCGCGCGGCCTGAGCGAAGTCGACGGGCCGGGCGGGCAGGTACGCGGGCGCCTGCCGGTCGCACGGACGGCCCTCGTCGGCGTCGTCCGCGACCATCACGACGCGCTCTCCGCGGCGGCGCACTCGTCGTCGGGCCCGAAGAACTCGTCCACCGACGCGACGCCGAGGACGTCACGAAGGCGCGGCAGGTAGGAAACGCGCGGCGGGTGCGCCGGGCTCCCGGGGCGTCCTTCCCACCGGGCGACGGACGCCGAGTTGACGCCGAGGGCGGCACCGACGTCGGTCGTCGTGAGCCCGAGCCCCTCGCGCAGACGGCGGAGCTTCCCGCCGTTCCAGTCGTCGGGGGCTAGTCGGGGAGGATGTCGTCCGTCGAGCAGTGCAGCAGACGGGCGAGCGGCTTGATCTTCGTGATCTTCACTTCGGCGCGGCCCGCGATCCAGCGGCTGACGGTGTACGCGCGGACCTCGAGCGCCGAGGCGATGTCCTCGGTGTTCAGCTTGCTCGCCTCGAAGCGGCGACGGAGTCGGCGCGCGTCCCAGCGCGTGTCGACCTTGGCGGTCCGGGTTCCTTTCTTCGGCATGACTGGTCACGTTAGCGGCTCCTCGGTTGGTCTTCAAGGTAGGTCGGTCCGTCTTGCTTGTCAACTTTCTGTTCCATGTTTGCTTGCTAGCCGGACTGGTCCGCCCCTATCCTTGCGATCTGTCTCTCGTGCGAAGTCCGCCACGCGCGGCCCTCACGCGGGGTTCTTCAGCGGTTCCCTCGGCCTGCCCCTGGCCGGGTCCGGCGCGGCCCGTCGTGGGCCGCGGTTGTCCTTCTGTCCAATACCGAACAGGATACTAACCACCGGGGACGGCCATGGACGCCTTCGCCAGCAAACACGCGGGTTCTACGGGGGGTGGTGGTTCACCGCCGAATGCCCACGAGATGTTGCGCGCGGATCGCGCCACGATCGCGCCAGAGCGCGCCACGACGCCGTTCGGAGAGCCCCTCGTCGACGCCGCTGCGGTCGCCGCCTACCTCGCGGTCGACACGTCGACGGTCTACCGCCTGGCGCAGACTGGCGCGATCCCGGCGACGAAGATCGCGCCACGCGTCGTCCGGTTCCGGCCCGAAGACGTGCGCCTGTTCCTCGAGCACCGAACGCGCCGATCCGCGCCACGCGGACGAGTCAAGCATCTCCTCGGGACGCCCCGTGAGTAGCGGTCTCGAACGAACTGGAGGTCGTCCCGGGACAGAGCGTCCATCCGGACCTGCCGCGCTCCGCATCGTGCGGGGCCCGGAGACCGGAGAGACCAACGTGAACATCGAGACGGAGGAGCGACCGCGCCGCCGGGGCAAGCGCAAGCGCCGCTTCGGGAACATCTACTCCCGGAAGTGGGGTTCCGGCCGGCGGACTTGGTCCGCGAAGTACTTCTGCCGGAAGGAACGGCGCTGGCTGACGCGCGCGTTCGACACCGAGGGCGAAGCGAAGGAGTTCCTCGACGAAGTCGAGAAGCGCATCCTCGCCGAGGTGTACGAGGTCCCGCCGACGCTGACCGAGGCCGCGGAGAACGCCGTGGCGGCGAGCGTCGCGAAGGCCCCGCGCGAGGTCCCGACGCTCGTCGGGTACGCCGAGGACGTGATCGGTCGCCGGTTCGACGCGGTCCTCTCCGACGGCGCGATGGGCGTGTTCCGCGCCGCGCTGCGCGCGTGGAAGGACTTCTTCGGGAAGCGCGCCGGTCGCGCCGCCCTGCGTCTCGACCAGATCACGCCGACCCTCTGGCTCGACTACCGGGCGTGGCGCACAACGGCGCGGAACTCGCGCGGGGGTCCGGCGAAGCCGATCAGCCCGCGCACCATCAACGCCGACCACGCGGCCATCGTCCGCATCCTGAACGAGTCGGTGCTCGACGGGCACCTCGAGAAGAACCCGCTCGCCGGGATGAAGAAGCTCCGCTCCGCACAGCGCCAGCGCCGCTACCTCACGAAGGAGGAACTCGGCGCGCTCATCAGCAACTGCCCGGAGCACTTCCGGCCCTACGTCGTGACGGCCGCGTACACGGGCGCGCGCAAGGGAGAGCTGACGCGGCTGCGCTGGTCGGATCTCGACTTCGAGAGCGGGAAGATCGGGCTCTTCCGCCCGAAGGTCGGCAACGCAGACTGGATCGACATGCACCCCGCCGTCGTCGCGGAGCTGAAGCGGCTCAGGGAGTCGCGCGAGCGCGAGCTGCGCGAGAAGGACGAGAAGGTCCTCCCCGAGCACCACGTCTTCCTGTCCTGGCACGGGACGCCGTACGTCGAGATCCGCCGGTCGTGGCAGATCGCGCTGAAGGCGGCGGGCCTCGACGGGCGCGAGGGCCTCACGCCGCACGCGCTGCGTCATTCCTTTGCCACGCACTACCTCCAGAACGGCGGCGCGGTCACCGACCTGCAGCAGCAGCTCGGGCACGCGGAACTCGCGACCACGCAGATCTACGCGGCGGCGGTGTCGGCGCGGCGGCGCGCGACGGTGATGGCTCTGGACTTCGGGGACACCCCCGCTCGAGCGAACACCTAGTCTCCGAGACGGCCGCGATCTGTAGTCGGCGGTTCCGCGGAGCGGGCAGCGACGTGCTTCTTGAACAGGTTTCGGATCTTCGCCCCGGCCTTGTCGATGGGAGCGTCGCGACCCCACTTCGCCGTCGGGTCGGCGCCCGCGGCGAGCAAGAGTTTCGCGATCGCGATCTCGTCCTCGCTTGCGGGGCTGCTGGTGAAGCTCGCTCGGTGGATCGCCTGACATCCGTGCGGCGTGGTCCGAGCTGCGTCAGCACCGCGCTCGATCAGCGCGCGGACGACTCCGGCGTGCATCTGGTCGCACGCGTAGTGAAGCGGGGTTTGGCCGTCGGCGTCGGCGAGGTTTGGGTCGGCACCGTGTTCCAGCAGGAGCAGTACCGAGGCCTCGTCCGCCAGGCCAGCAGCCATGTGCAGTGCGGTGACGCCGCCGCGCGACGTCGAGTCGACGGATGCGCCGGCGTCGAGGCGGGCGCGTAGGCCATCGACGTCGCCGTCGAGGACCAGCCACGGAAGGCCGGACTCGGGCCCATGCGACTCCGCTGTCGCGCTGCGGTCGAACGTCACGAGGATGGCCGCGTCGATTCCGATCGCGTGGGTCGTTGCCGCGATTCCGTACGCGTTCTTCGCCGACGGCTCGCCGCCCGCGACGCAAAGCGCGCGAAGCACGCGCCAGACGTCGCGGCGACGGTCGCGGCGGTTGAAAGCGCGGGCGCGCAGGAGCGCGCCGGCGCCGTTCTGGTCGCGACGGTTCGGATCGGCTCCGGCAGCGAGGAGGCGCCGGACCGCCTCGGGGCGGCACTCCTCGGCCGCGAGGTGCAGCGGCGTGAAGCCCTGCGTCGTCGGGGCGTTCGGGTCCGCGCCGCGCGTCAGCAGAAGTTCGACGACGGGGTCGTTCCCGTCGCGGGCGGCCCAGTGCAGCGCCGTCCAGCCGGAGCCTCCCATTGAGTCCGGATGCGCGCCCGCGTCAAGAAGCGAGCGGACGTCATCGAGCTTCCGGGCGCCGGCGAGGCGGACGTCGCTCCCTCGCGGTGGCACGCGCTCGAACGGATTGCGCAGGAGCGCGTCGAAAGTCTCGATGCGCGCCTTCGCGAGGAGCGGGAGCGGCTGGTCGACCGCGGCGTCGGACGCTCTCCGGGGCACGAGTTCGCGTCGGCGTTCGCACCATCGAACGGCGAACTGGGCGAGAGCGTCGTGCGGACCGCGCTTGACCTGCTCATGAGCGAGGACGGCGTCGATCGCCGTCTGGATCACCCGGATCTCGTCGGCCGAGAAGACGACCGGGTCGTCCAGTGTGTTCGCGGCGAAGTTGCACATCCGAACGAAGCGAC
Organism: Planctomycetota bacterium; assembly: GCA_021414065.1. Taxonomy (GTDB): domain Bacteria; phylum Planctomycetota; class JAJSAM01; order JAJSAM01; family JAJVHW01; genus JAIOPE01. The sequence continues at coordinate 7,428 of JAIOPE010000140.1, read as the reverse complement.
GGTCCCAGTTTCCGTTCCCGTTCCGAAGCGCCTCGTCGGCGAGCCTTCCAAGCGATCGGATCAACTCGCCCTGGACGGTGTCCGCCTCGCCCGAACGCGGGACGAGTTCCCGCCAGAGCGAGTCGAACTGCGCGCGCCATGGTTCGTCGTCCTTGGTCGTCATCACTCTCTCCTCGGCCTCGAACGTTGCGAATCTAACGGTGAACACGACACGCCGGAACCGGTCGATGACGGGTCCGGCGATCACGGGCCACACCGCGTCCCGTCGCGTGGGTGCCAACAGGAGCGTGACGGCGTGCGGCACTGTCCACCCCTCGTGGCCCCGACCCGGGAGCCCGCGGGTTCCGCACTGGGCGGAACGACCAGCTTGAGCCCCGCAGCGTCCGCGCGGTCAGTTCCGATTCGATCTGCAGCGAACCTGCAGCGGTAGCCGATTCCGGAGCGATTCCGGGGTCGCGGCGGCGCTTCCGCGGATCGACGTAACGTGCGCGTTCATCGCGCGTTACGTGTTGGTCGGGGCGAGAGGATTTGAACCTCCGGCCTCTTGCTCCCGAAGCAAGCGCTCTAGCCAGGCTGAGCTACGCCCCGACCGGGCGGGCGTCGGGTGTCTCCCCAGAACAGCAGGAGGTCCCGACGGTTGGAACGGCGCAACGTAGCCGGGGGGGAGGTGGCGCTCGAAGATTCCCGGACCGGCGGACCTCGCCCGCCGCGCACAGCCGCCCCGAGGCTGCCCGCGGGGCGGCGGGCCGGACGCGCCGGACGCGCCGGGCCGGCCGGGCGGGATCCGGGCGGCGGACTCAGGTTCGACGGTTTCTCAATCCGATAGTCCGAACGGCCCGGGAGTCGGGCGCACGAGATGGCAATACCACGCACGCTGACGAGGACATCGACCGGAGGAACGACATGAGCGTCGTCCCGTCCGGCCGCTACGTGCTGCTCGTCGATGACGACCCGGTCATCCTGAGGGGCTACGGCCAACGGCTGCGCACCGAGGGGTACGAGGTCGCAACAGCGGCCGACGGCTACGAAGCCCTCACGGCGGCGTCGCAGCGGGTCTGGGACCTGATCCTCCTCGACCTGCGCATTCCGTATCGCAACGGGATCGAGGTGCTGCGGGTGCTCCGCTCGCGCAAGGAGACGGCGACGACGCCGGTCTACGTGCTCGCGCAACCAGGCGACGCGGACTTCGTGGACCGCGCGATGCGCGAGGGCGCCGACGGCATGTTCGAGAAGGCACGCCTCGCGCCGCGCGATCTCGTGCTGGAAGTGCAGTCGATCCTGGACGGCCGTCGGCGCTCAGTCCGCCCCGAGTCCGCGCAGTCGGCGCAGTCGGCGCAGTCCGCGCAAGGTTCGCCGGTGCCGGCCGCGGTGGACGAGATCGCCAGGCGGTTCAGGAAGGACAGTCCGGCCGCGTCGCGTCCGAACTCGTCGATCCACACGCCGTCCGCGTCGTCTCCAGCGTCGTCTCTCGCCGCATCTCTCGCGGCCTCGGTGCGACCGTCGCGGCCGACACTCAACGATCTGGAAGCGCCCGCCGGGTATGCACCGCGGCTGGCCAGCCCCGCAACGCCGGCCGCTGCGAGCATGAGCGCGGTGGGGACAACAGCGCGCCCGGTCGGCGGATTCGACGTGGTGCTGAACCGGATGGTCGGCCAGCCCGGGCCGCTGGCCGCGGCGCTCGGGCTCCCGGCCGACTACTCGTGTCCGATCTGCGTCGGGGCGCTCGTGCTGCGTCTCGAGCCGGACTCGTCGATCGAGTTCGGCGTGCGCGGCCACTTCTTCTGCCCGCGCTGCATGCAGTAGTCAGAGGCGCTCGGAAACCTCCGACAACGACCGCACCCGAGGGGCGTCGGTGGCGTCGGCGGGCCAGGCGCCGACCGGATCGACGAGGACAGCGTGCATGCCCGCGCCGCGGGCGCCGTCGATGTCGAGCGAGACGAAGTCGCCCACGTAGACGCACTCGGCGGGGGCCACGTTCAACATGGTCGCGGCGCGCAGGAAGATGCGCGGATCCGGTTTCTCGACGCCCTCGATCCCGGAGTCGATGACGCACGCGAGCCGCGACGCAAGGCCGGCCGATTCGAGCAGCGACCGCACGTTGCCGCTCGAGTTGCTGACGCAACCGACGACGAAGCCGCGGCCGGCGAGCGTGTCGAGCGCCAGCGCGGCGTCGGCCGGCGGAGAGACCCAGAGGGTGCCCCACGCGGCGACGAGGTCGGCGACCGCTGTGACCGCCGACGCGCGTTCGCTCGTGAGACCCGCAACGATCGTCTCGGCGTACCGCTGGGCCGTGACGCTGCCCTCGCGACGCGCAGCCGAACGCAGGAACGGGTCGAGGAGCGGGCGCGCTCGCATCTCGGCGTCGCGCATCCGTGCGAAGGTCACGGGACCGAGGGACGGCGCGACGATCGTGGCCATCCGTTCGTGATCGAGCCAGAGCAGGGTGTTGCCGGCGTCGAAGAGGACAACGCGGACTCGGTCGGCGAAGGGGAACCGCGGCGCGGCGCTTCCGGGGCGCGTCACTTCTGGTCGGCGTCCTCGGCGAGGCCGCGCTCGGGGATGCCCGCGCCCTCGGGACGGGACTCGCCGGCCCGCATGGACGCCGCAAGCCGCTTTGCGCGAGCGGCGAGCTCCGGGGGCGACGCGGCGTCGGCTGCGAACGCGTCGAGGGCGGGCAGCGTGTCGTTGGAGCGCAGGCCCTCGAGCGCGATCAACGCAAGCTTGCGCTGCGGCGGGCCGTCGGCGGTGCGCAGCGCGCGGGCGAAGACGGGGGCGAGTGAGGCATCGGACCACCCGCCCCTCTGCGCGCACTCCCGAAGGGACTCGATGGCGCGGATGCGCTGCGCCGGTGGCGCTCCGCCGGTGCCGTCGGCGGCGGACCGAGCAAGCTTGTGGCCGCGGAGGCCGAGCCCGTGGATCGCGAGCCGTCGCAGCTCGGGGTCGCCGCCGGTGTCCGACCACACCGCAACGAGCGCGGGCGTGGTCTGGTCGCTCGGGATGTTCGCGAGGGCGCGGAAGATCGCGCGCTGGGCGCCGGTCTCCTTCTCCACGTTCCACCGGGCCGCGAGCGGCGGCACCATCCGCTCGTCGCCGAGGCTTGCGGCGAGGTTCGCGGCGACTGCGACGTACGAGGCTCCGAGGTCGGCGCCGAGGACCTGCGTGAGCAGGTCCACAGCTTCGTCCGGCCGCGCCCTCAGGCCGCGCACGACGAGCGGGAACCTCTGGTGCCGCTCGGCGAGCACGGGCGCGAGCGTGAGGTTCTCGATCTCCTGATTGAGGCGGGTGCGATCCCAGTCCTCGGGCTTCAGCTCGCTCGGCATCGCCTTCCCGTGTTCGCCGCCGCCGGACGCCGGGTCCGAAGGCCGCGACGCAGACACGGCCGACAGCGTGCGCTCGAGCTCCTTCACGCGATCTTCGTTCAGCCGGTTGCGCTCGCGCTCCGACTCGGCCCAGAGTTGGGCGTCGGAGGTCTCGCGGCGCGCGCGCCGAGTCAGTTCCTCGGCGTCGCTCGCGCGACGGGCGGCTTCGTCGAACGCGGGTCGCACGCGCAGCGCCCACCCGGCGGCTGCCAGCGCGGCCGCTGCGACAAATCCGGAGACGAACCACTTGGCGGCAGACATGTCCTCTGTCCTACCCGTTCTTGGTGGCCGTGTCGAAACAACTGACACATTCGGTCACGCTGGTTGCTCCGACATGCGCGTCTGTGCGCAGCTCCGGGGTGCCGCAACCAGCGCGCCGGCTTCGCCGCTGTGTTCCAGCGGTCGGCTGCTGCGTTGGGCTCGGCGCGCAACTCGCTCCGTGGAGTTTGCCCGCCTCGCCCGCCTTGCATCCGGCGCGCTGGAACGCAGCCGAATGTGCCACTTGTTTCGACACGGCCACCTGCACTCCACGGGGTACGAAACCGGCAGCAAGTGGCCGCCGCCGGCCGAGGGTGCCGACCCGGAATCCGAGCCCCTCTTGGACGCCGGGCCTCCCGCGGGCGACAATGCGCGGCGACTGGCCCTTCGCTTGCTCCTGGAGAGACACCCATGCGCCGCACTCTTCTCCTCTGCATCACCGCGGCCGCGCTCGCCGCGTCCGGAACTTCGGTCCACGCCGACGGCGACACGGACCCGAAGCGCGAGGCCCGGCTCCTCTACGTCGAAGGGAAGTTCCGAGAGGCCGAGGACCTGCTGACGAAGGCCGGGCCGGATGTCGCGAACGACCTGGAACTGCGGGCCCAGCTTGCCGACGCCGCCGCGAAGTACGTGAAGAACAAGACGGGAGAAGAGCGCCGTCCCGCGCTCGAAGCCGCGAAGCGCAACTGGGGACTGGTGGCGACGGCGCACCCGGAGAACGGCGTCGCGGTGACGTCCGCCGTGCTGGCCGCGAAGGAGCTGACCGAGCTCGACCTGGCCGCGAAGCGCACGGAGAACGCGAAGTCGCAGGCGGACTGGGCGTTGAAACTGGGCGAGAAGGCGGCCGCGGCGGGGCTCACGCCCGAGACGAAAGCGGCGCTCGGCGAGGCGTACGGACTCAGGGCGGCCACGACGAAGAAGGTCGAGCAGGCGGACCAGATCTCGTCCGACTTCCGGAAGGGCGCCGAGATGCTCGAGCAGGCGGCGGCCGGGCACGACAAAGCGGCCGAGTGGCTGGCTGCTGCGGCCTCGTTGAGGTTGAAGGAGGCGTTCTTCATCCACGACTCGATCCCGCTCGAGAAGGAGGTCCGCGACGACCAGGCGATCGTTGCCGCGGCCGACCTGGCGCGCAAGGCGTGCGAGGCGAAGAACCCCGACAACGAGACGTTCGTCCTGCACATCCGGACGCTCTGCGCCGCCAAGGAGTGGAAGTCGCCGGGCGACGTCGGTCTGCCGTTCATGCTGGCGCTGTCGCCGGTGTACGAACACGCGCCGCTCATGGTCCCGAAGAACGCAGGCTGGAAGCGCCAGGAACCGACGAAGGAGTGGGACGTCATCCTCGACCGGAACTACGACCCGGCGAACGACAGCTCCGTGCAGATCATGATGACGGCCTACGCCACGAAGAACGCGATCGGCGCGAAGACGTGGCGCGACCTCGAAGAGGGAGTGCAAACGCTGTGCGACCGTCGGAAGGGCGGCTACACGGACGCGCCTTCGGACGTCGTGCCGGTGCTGCTCGGCGACAAGAAGAAGGGCCCGCAACTCTGGCACTTCACCGTCGCGGGCACCGTCGCGGGGTCGTCCCGGCGCAACAAGATGGCGGAGTGGGTCTGGCCGTCGGCGACGAAGAAGGAAACGGTCCTCGACCTGCGCATCATCGACTGGCGACGCACTACGTCGATCGAAGACCCGGACATCGTGGCGTTCGTGCAGTCGGCGATCCCGCCGGGCCTGTGGCCGCCGGGGAGCGTCGCGCCGCCCGTGGACCCGAAGAAGAAGCCCGACAAGAAGAAGTAGTGCTCAGAGGTTGTGAAGCGGCCCCTGGCGGGTCCGCTTCACAGCCTTTGAGGTGAACGGCCGAGGAACGGCACCCCTTCAAATGTCGTCGCGAAACGGCGTGCACGTGCCGCAGGGGCAGAGTCCGCGCAGGAAGTCGAACGCGAAGATCCCCTCGGAGTGCGAGTCGCCCCAGGCGAAGTGGAGCGCGTAGTTCCCGACGCGCTTCCAGCCGAGGAGCTTCGTCGTGAGGACCATCTGGAGCGGCGCGCGCCCCGACTCGCGGGCGGTGCGGCATCGGGCGCAAGGGCAGTGGTCGCGCAGCGCCTTGAAGGGGATGGCGCTTCGGTGTCCATCGGTCCAGAGCACGCGCAGTTCACGCTTCTCGGTGTCTGGTTCGATCTTGCGCGGGGCGATCATCGGCATGGTCCTTGGATGTTCGCGCCCCGGCCCGGGCGCCCCGTAGAACCGAACCGTCGAGATACACGAGACACCGGGCCCGGACCATTCATGAACGCGCGCGGCGCATCGGGTGGACCCGTTGCGGCTCATGTCGCGAGCGCCGGCGCAAGGCCCGCCCGCGCGACGACAGGGGCCCGGCCGACCAGGAGGCCCGAGGGCAAGGCGGAGTCGAGCCCATCAGCTCCACGGAGCGAGCTATGGGCTCGACTCCAACGCAGCCCTCGGGTCTCCTGGGCGGATCGGACGCGGGCGTTCATGATTGGTCCGGGCCAAGGAGACGACCCCATGCGAGAAGCCGATCGGAACGACGTGGACCTGGTGCTGAAGCTGTACGACCTGCGCCGTGAACCGGAGATGCGGAAGGCGCGGAAGTTCGTCGTGGAGTTCCAGCCGAAGACGACCGCCGAACTCCTCGAGGTGATGAACTGGGCGCACCCGGAGAACGCGCACGTGCGCCAAGCCGTCTCCTACTGGGAGATGGTCGCCGACTTCGCGGCGCGCGGTCTGCTGCACCCCGAGATGTTCGCGGCGCACTGCGGCGAGGGCATCCTCATCTACGCGAAGTTCCTCCCCTTCCGTGACGAGGTCCGCGCCGCGTACAACCCGCGGTTCCTGGCGAACCTCCAGCGCGCGGTCGAGTCGCACCCGGCCGTCGCCGAGAAGGCCAAGATGATGGGCGAGATGCTCGCTCGCATGGCGGCTCAGGCGGCGATGCCGGCGGTGACCGCGAAGAAGGCGGCGAAGCCGTCCGCATCGAAGAAGACGTCGAAGTCGAAGAAGTAGGCGACTACGTCGTGACCCGCACCGGATCCGGCACGCGTGCCGGGTCCGGGAACGCGGCGACGGCGTCCGCCGCCTTCGGCATGCGCCACGCGAGTGCTGATCCGAGGGCGACGGCGCCCCACCACGCGAACTCCAGCTCGATGTGGAGATACGCCCAGAAGTCCATCCCTGCGATTTCCTCTGCGCCGAGGATCTCGGGGTCGGTGGCACCCTCGGCGGCGTGCATCGCCACGAGACGGCCCGGGAGCGTGGTTCGGTAGAGCAGGACCTCTCCGGCGCAGACGAACACCGCGAACGCGAGCAGCGCCATCCACTGGAGCCCGGGGCTTCGGGCGCGCGCGGCGAGTCGCACCGCCGATGCGATCGCGATGGCGGCGAGCGGGATGAACCACGGCGACCCCGACGTCTCGGACCACGGGAGTCCGGCCCAGGTCCAAGCGCCGGCGAGGGGAACCCAACCCTTCACGACGCACATCCACGCGAGGTCGCAGACCGCGGCCGTCACGACCCCCGCCGCAAGTCCGACTTCGAGCGTGTGGGACGAGACGCGACCCGGTTGCACAAGCGGTGTCGAGCAACGGGGGCACGGCGCGGGCGCGCGGCCCGGCGCGGGGAGAGGGTGGGGCGCGGGTGCGCCGCACGGGCAGATCAGCGCGGAGGGCGGGGCCGTCTCGGTCACCTGGAGAGGATAGCCTCCCGGGACTCCGCGGCCGCGTGCGAGACTGGCGCCGATGCCGAGACTCACACTCGAAGCGATTGCGCAGTTGACGGGCGGACGCGCTGCGGG
>JAIOPE010000006.1 GCA_021414065.1 Planctomycetota bacterium | reverse complement strand
TCGCGGGTGCCTTTGCGGAGCGCCTGCGAGACCTCGCCGACCTCTTCGACGAACCAGCAGAGCGTCGCGTGCAGACCGCGGGCGCGGTCGCGCTCGCCGTACCGCTCTTCCATCCAGCGTTGGAACTCGCGGACGTCCATGGGCGTGGGCCGACGCCGACCCCGGGGCCGGCGTCGGCGGCGGCGCTACCGCATCTTCCGGACGGTCACGATCGTGAAGTCGTCGGTCTGCGCCGCGCCCTCGTGGAAGAGGTCCACGTCGTTCGCCACGAAGTTGACGCACGCAGCGCTGTTCTTCGGGGCCTCGCGATTGACCACGTAATAGAAGCGCTCGTCGCCGTACTGCGCGTTCGACAGGTTGCGCGCGTTCATCGCGCCGTCGGTGAAGAGCACGATGCGGTCGCCCTTCTCGAGCTGGATCGCCTTCTCCACGATCGTCTTGTCGAACACCGGGCCCGGATCGAGTCCGAGCGCGATGCCCTCCGGCGCGAGCTTCGCGGAGGCCTTCTTCGCGGCCTTCCAGAAGACGAGCGGCAGGTGCTGCGCGCTCGCCACGCGGCAGATACCGGAGGTTTTGTCCACGATGGCGTACATCGCGGTGACGTAGATGCCGCGCGGGAGGTCGGCCGCGAACGCGCGGTTCAGGAGCTTCAGGACCTCGGCCGGCGACTGCTCGCTCGGCGAGACCGCGCGGAAGATCGCGCGGATCTGCGCCATGTACATCGCGCCGCGCACGCCGCGGACGCTCGGGATGTCGGCGATGAAGACGCCGACGTGCGTGTCGTCCACGTTGACGACGTCGTAGTAGTCGTTACCGAGATCGGGGCAGGGCTTCTGCGTCGCCTCGATCTCGAGTTCCTCCGGCCGACGGAACGACTTCAGCGGCGAGAGCCCTTCCTGCACCTCGGCCGAGGGCTGGACCATCACCTGCTGCTCGATGATCTGCGGGGCGGCTGGCTCGGCAGCCGCGGCGTTGGCCGCATTCGCGGCGGCCTGGACGATCCGTTGGACGCTCTTCGCGGTGTGCTGGACGACGTCCGGGCCGGCGAGCCCGATCCGCGTGTCCCACTTGCCGGACGCGATGGCGTCGGTGTCCTGCGCCAGGCGGCGCATGGCCTTCACGGGTCCGAGTGCCAGGACGAACCCGACGCTGAAGCCTCCGATGAGCGCGGCGAGGGCGGCGAGCCCGGCCGAGAGCATGGGCGAGTCGGCGTGCACGTTCTCCGTCGAGAGCACGACCACCGCGCGGCCGTCAATGATCCCGTTCTTCGTCTTGATGGGGTGCTCGTACTGACGGACACCGGGAGCCGTGACGTAGATCTTCGTGTCGCCGACCGTCTTCGACGGAGCGCCGGAGATCGCTCGCACGTCGGTGCCGGCGCCGAGGAGCAGGCTTCCGCCGACGTCGAGCACGGCGGCGCCCCGCGTTCCGGGGGCGGCCGCGACCGCCTCGGTGAGCGCCTTCTTGCGCGACGCCTCGAGCAGGTCGTCGTTCGGGTCGGCCGGTGGGAAGATCATCTCGAAGCCGGGCTTCCAGTCCATGCCGCTCGACGACTTCCCGTTCCAGAAGTCGTCCTTCGCCGTGCGGCGGGGGCCCTTCTCCCGGTCGTCCTTCGACTTGTTCACCTCGTTGTCGAGGAACTCGCGGGCCTTCGCGCGGGCCGCGTTCGTCGTCCCGAATCCGGCGCGCCAGCGCTCCATTCCGGGGGCCGCGAGGAGGCGGGCCGCCTGGACGCCGCCCACGTCCACAGCCTCCGACGGGTCGCCGCCACCCGCGCTCGCTGCGAGCACGGCGATGAACGCCAGCGTCGCTGCCGAGAAGCCTGCGCCCAGGCCGACGGCCATCGCGAAGCTGGGTCCGGTGGGGACCTTCGCCGTGCGATCCGGCATCCGGCCGCGGCCGCCGCCCTCCTGGCCGCCCTGCTCTGCTTCGTCTTGACGACCGCTTCTGCTGCGCGCCATGCCCATCACCTCTTCGTGTTCGCCGGAGTTCCGGCCCCGCGCGGATGCGCTCCGCCTGCGAGGCGGCGCATTCTCGACGTGGGACGGTGGAGGGTCAACGTCCACCTGCCGACTCTTCTTCGACGCGGGGCACGACGCCGTGCGGGGGGCGTGGGGCGGTCGTGCGGCGGTCGTGCGGCGAGAGACGCGCCGACCTTCAGGCCGCGGTCGTGAAGCGCTCGATCGCCCAGAGCGCCACTCCGCCGTAGAGCCCGGCGGCGACGTCGTCGAGCAGCACGCCCCAACCCGAGGGGAGTTGTTCCAGCTTCCACGCGGGCCACGGCTTCAGGACGTCGAGGAACCGGAAGAGGAAGAACGCGGCGACGAGGTGTGTCCACCCGGGGTGCTGGACGAACAGCAGGGTCGCCCAGTATCCCGCGACCTCGTCCATCACGATCACGCCGGGGTCCTTCTCGCCGGTCTCCGCTTCGAGCACCGGCGTGAGGAGCACCGTGAGCAGCGACGCCAGGAGGATCCAGGCACCGGCGAGCACCTGCCACTCGCGCGTCAGACCCGGAGCCCACGCCATGATGGCCGCCGCGGTGAGCGCCGCGCCGAGCGTGCCGGTGGTCCCCGGGGCCTTGGGCGAGAGCCCGAAGCCGCCGTAGGAGAGAATCAGCCGCGCGATGCTCACGCCGCGGAGTGTCGCAGTCGCGTTCCGATGCGGCAACGATCGCGACGGGTCGCACGGCGATTCGAGGCGGGGTTCGGTTCCGCGGCGGGTCTGCGACCGGATCTGGACGGGGGAGGTGAGCGTGACATGACCGTTGTAGCGGGGCGCATTGCAGGGTCGCGGCTCAGCGCAAAAAATGCTCTCCTCCGCCGACACTTTTGGCGAGTTGGTGCCGAAACGGGAGTTCGGGGATGCAATCGGCGGCGGTCGATGTAGCCTGAGAGACGATCGACGATCGCAGCCGACGCCGGGCAGATGTATGCCCTGGCGGGAGCCGCGTTCCTGACTTGGAGGCGAATGATGAACCGCGTGACCTCGGCGTTCCTCTCTGTGCTTGCCTTCGTCGTCGCGGCGATCGCGACCCCGGCGTTTGCGCAGGACTACACCCTCACGAACGTGAGCGGACAGTTGCAGACCGTGCCCGCGTCGGCGACCAAGGTCACCGGGTTGAGCGACGACAACTACGTCGCGGCGACGCTGCCGTTCGCGTTCCCGTACTTCGGTGGCGCGTCAACGCAGATCTACATCCACAGCAACGGCTACCTGCAGGTCCGTCCGACGAACACGCCGTCGGTGTCGTACGGAACTGGCTGCCCGCCGACGATCGAGGGGTCGATCTCTGCCTGTCAGGCCGACCTCAACCCGGGTGTCGGCGGCACAGTCAGCTCGTTCACGATCGGCAACGCGCCGAACCGCATCCACGTGATCGCCTTCACCGCCGTCCCGCACTACTCCTCGGGTGGCCCCTACACGTTCCAGTTCCAACTCTACGAGACCACGGGGCGGATCGTCCTCGCCTACGAGACGCAGAGCGCCACCTGGACGAACCTGACGGCGACCATCGGGATCAAGGCGCCCGCGCCGGACACGCGGTTCTCGTCGCCGAAGACGAGCGGGTACTACACGACCAATCCCGGCACCGACTTCCAGTTCGACCCGAAGCCGACGGTCTTCACCGGCCGGATGCTCATGAACGAGATCGTGTCGGATGCGACGGGTTTCGGTAACTCGGTCCGGGCCAACGTGCCGTGCACCGGGCTGGGCCTCGAACTGCGCTCCGCGACGACCGGTTCGACGATCGGGTTCGGGTCCGTGGACGGGACGGGCGCATTCACGCTCTCCGGCCTCGCCCTCAATCCCGCGCAGAGCGGCAACATCTATGCGTCCACATCGAACTCGATCTGCCGCGTGTCTCCTTCGACGAGTTCGTCGTCGCAGAGCGCGTACTCGTTCCTGCTCCGTTCGAACGTGAGTTTCGCCGCCGCGGGCGACATCGGTACGACCACGCTCGACGATACGAACGACCCGGGCGGCGCGTTCCGCCAGCCCGCGCAGATCATGTCGGCGATCGGCCGCGCCTACACGTGGGTGCGCGCCCGGTCGTCGAAGACACTCGGCACGCTTGAGGTCTACTACAGCGACACCGGTTCGACTGAGAAGACGAAGTACTCTGCCCCCTCCGGCCCGACTGCGGCGTACCTGCGAATCGGTGGATCGTCGAGCGGCAACCTGGACGCCTACGACACCGGCATCGTGATGCGCGGCTACGCCCGCCATCTCGTGAGGTCGATCACCGGCGCCACGGTGCCGACGAGCAACCTGACCCTCGACGTCAAGACGGACGAAGTCACCGCCCTCGCCGACGGCCTCGGCGGGTACCTGTACGCGATCATCGATGGCGCCAGCTCCGAGTACGACTCGACCAGCGGCACCGCGGCGACGACCTTCTCCTACGAGTCCCCGTTCCTCACCACGGCGAAGGGCCCGGACGTGGGCGGCTGGTTCGTCCCCGCCATGTACGACCTGATCGACGCTTCGAACGAGTCGCACGACGTGATCGACGGCTCGCTGGGCCTCGCCGCCGAGCGCCCGTTCTCCGTACTCGACTCGCTCACTTCGCTCTCGATGATCGACTTCGTGTTGGCGTGGCAGGGGCGCGGGTACGACGGGATCGGGCTCGTCAAGAACCTCGTCTACCACGGCGTGCTGCGCGATGACGCGAGCGAGCCCGACGACACATCGGCGTCGGCATTCGATCTCGGCACGGCGGGCGTCCTCGCCAAGGGGCGCACGCTCAACCCTTACAACGAGGATTGGTACAAGATCAACGTCCCGGTGGCGACGCCCGCCTTCATCGTCGAGGCGGTCTACAACGCGTCCACCACCACCGCGAGCGTTCTGCTCGAGATCCGCTCGCAGGCCGGTGCCGTCCTCGCGACCGGCGCTTACGACTCGAACGTCGGTGCGATGCGCGCGTTCACCGGAGCGATCCCCGCCGGGCCGGTGCTGATCCGCTTGGTCCACCAGAGCGGTGGTCACCTGGGCTCGTACGACCTGCAGGCGTACGGCTCGTTCGGTGCGACCGCGGCCTTCATTCCGGAGTGGACGGTCGGCCAGGCGTTCGCGCAGCCGGTCACGATCCTGGGAGGCATCGGACCGTACACGGTCACGGTCAAGAAGGCCGAGCCGCTGCCGACGGGTCTCGTGCTCGACCCGGTCAACCCGCGCATCTTCGGCGTTCCGGCAACGCCCGGCACGACGATCTACTCGCTCAACCTGACGGACTCGGGTGCTCCTCAGCACACGTCGTCGCTGACGGTGACGCTCCAGGTCAACGACGTGCTGAGCTTCACGGCACCGCTCCTCACAGGCGTGGCCGTCGGCAAGAACACCGACGTGAGCCTCGGTCGCGCCGGCGGCACGAACCCCGTCGCCCTGAGCAATCGCGCCGGCACGATCCCCGAAGGCCTCACACTGACGCCGGACTTCCACATCACCGGCGTGACGACTCAGGTGGGCGGCGGCGACCTCTCGTTCACCGCCACCGACGTCGCCGGCTCCACCACCGACGTCGCGACGACGTTGGTCGTCTGCGACAAGCACCCGGGCGGGAGGTTGGCGCTCGATCTCGGCGCCGGCAGTTCAGCGGCCGGGTTCTACTTCGACGCGGTTGCCGGCTCGTCGGCGTCGATCGATCTGGCGACCGCCAAGAAGCGCGCTGCTCGTGACTTCCAAGTGCTGCTCGTCGGGCCCGACGGCGCGGCCGTCGGGGGCGGCCTGGTGAAGGTGAAGCGTGGCAAGGCGTCGCTGAAGAACGTTCCCCTCGCGCTGAGCGGTCGCTACTTCCTCGTCCTGAAGGGCACGGACCAAGCGGTGGCTTCGCAGTTGCTCGGCGGGCTGAAAGTCGTGCTGCCGACGAAGGGGAGCGAGTCGAACGTGTTCGACTTCGGTGAGAAGCTTGAGTTCAGTTTCGGCGCGCTCAACGGCGCTCAGCTCACGATCCAGGGCACCACGACGCTCGGGATGCAGATGCGCGTGGACTCGCTGACGCGTCCCGACGGCACGGTCGTCGCGCCCGACGCGGTCACGATCCAGCAGGCCAAGGGCAAGTTCAAGATCACCGTCACACTGGACCAGTCGGGCACGTGGGACGTCGTCCTGGCGCCGCAGCTCGGACCGGTCGGCGCTGCGAAGTTCACCTACACGATCAAGCAGCCGAAGAACGTCGCATACTCAGTGGACTGATCCACCGGGCGCCCGGCGTTCCAGCAGACTTTCAGTCGCCCCGCGCGGGTTTCCGCGCGGGGCGGCTTCGTTTCGATGGGGCGCACGGTATGGACGCACCATCGCGGAAACGCGGCGGGCGCCGCAGCGGCTTGCTACTCGTGCGAGGGAAGGCCGACGGCGCGTGCGTGCCGTGCGACCGCCGCCGCCACGGCCGCGCGGTCGGCGGGGGAGCCGCGCCCGCCGCGTCCCGGCGTCTCGAAATGGCACGCCACGGTTCGCAGTTCTCCCGCGCCGCGGTCGGCCTTCAGATCCACGCGCGCGACGATCCGGTCTCCGACGAGGACCGGCATGCAGTAGTAGCCGTGCTTCCGCTTCGCGGCGGGGGTGTAGACCTCGATGACGTAGTCGAATGCGAACAGGCGGCGCAACCGGTCACGGTCCCACAGGAGCGGGTCGAACGGCGAGAGCAGCACGCCCAGTTCGTCGCTCGGGCGCCAGCGGCGAAGTCGCGCGGCGAGGTCGAGGTCGGCGGGGCGGATCCACCCGGCGCGCGTCGCGTCGCCCGCGTCGAGTTCACACGGGACGATCTCGCCGTCGTCGACGAGCGACCGGATCGCGGCCTGGAAATGCGGCCAACTCGGACGGAACCGCCACGTCGCGGCCACGGTCTTCGCGTCGGCCCAGCCGTGGCCCGCGAAGGCGAGGCGGATGAGTGCACGCATAGCGTCGTGGAGCGGAACGTCCGCCGTACGCAGATCGTCCGGGATCACGCGCTCGGCGAGGTCGTAGACCCGCTGGAACCCTCGTCGTTCGCGGATCGCGAGGTCGCCCGACGACCAGAGCGCGTCGGCCACTTGCTTCGACGTCTTGAGGTCCCACCATCCCTTGCCGCGCGCGCCCTCGAGGTCCGATGACTTGAACGGGCCCTCGTCTCGGGCCCGCTTGAGAAGCGCATCGGCCACCGCTCGGTTGGGTCCGATGATGTCGCCCCACCACGGGTGGTTCCGGAAGCGCTCGCGGCGGAAGCGGAAGAGCGGGTAGAGCGCGAGCGGCATCCAGCACGCCTCGTGTCCCCAGTACTCGAAGAGCGGAGCGCCGGGCACGAGCAGGCGCTCGCCGAGCGCCGCGTCGATCCCGTCGAGTCGCGAGGCCAGTACGAGCGAGTGGCTCCGCGCGCCCGCCACCGAGATCGTGTCGAGTTGTAAGTACCCGAACCGGTCGATCACAGCGTGCGCAGCGTCGCGCGCCGCCGGCCCCGCGCCGCGCGCCGTCGCCGGGAGCCCCGACCACTTGGCCGGCGCGAGTCCCGCCCGCGCGATTGCGAGTCGCCGCGCGTCCCGGAGAGAGATACGGTCCATGCCGCTACCGTACCGACGCGGGACAATTTTTTGTCCCGCGCCGTTCGTTAACCGCGAAACCCTGTACCGTTCGCGCCTCGCGCCTACCTCGTCGGGAACGTCGCCACGAGCGCCCAGTCACCTGCTCCTCGGTCCGGCCCGGCCGCTCTGCTCCGAGGATGTGCGTCGCAAGACGCACCGATCGCCAGTCGTCCCCCTGTGCCCCCCGCCCCCAACTCGCCGCCGACCCCCTCAGGTGCGATCTTCACGCTCGACCCGCGGAACGTTCGCTCCGTCCCCGCGCGGACTCCACGCGGCTCTGGGCAGCGGTTCACAGGGGGCGTCTACGCATATCCCTCCCGGACGGCGTCGCGCAGAGTGCGCGGGCCGGAACCGGTCAGGAGGTTCCCCGCATGATGAAGCAGTCTCTCCGCCTCGCGGTCGCCGCAGGCCTTTCGGCTCTGGTCACGGCCGGCGCGCTCTCCGACGTTTCCGTTGTCGGCGACAAGGCGCCCAGCACGCAGACGACTCCGTACGTCATACCGGTCGCGGCGGGCGTCCGAACCGTTTCGATCCTGACGGTCGGGGACACGGTCAACCCGAAGCTCGACGGTGCCACGCCGTACCGGATGATCGGCCTGCCGGACGGGCTCGGCGCGTTCGATAACGGCGACGGCACGTTCACCCTGCTCGCCGGTCACGAGATGGGCAGCACGGCGGGGACGGCGCGCGCCCACGGCAGCATCGGAGCGTCCGTGTCGGCCACCGTCGTGGACCGCGCCACGCTCGCGGTGAAGAGCGTGAACGATCTGGTCCGCACGGTCATGAACTGGGACGCCGCGACGCAGAAGTGGGTCGCCGGCACGACGGTCTTCAACCGGTTCTGCTCGGCTGACCTCGCCGCCCCGACGGCGTTCTTCGATCCCGCGACCGGCAAGGGCACGCGTGAGCGTCTGTTCCTCAACGGCGAGGAGACGACGGGCGGCAGAGCCTTCGCGCACATCGCCACCGGGACGAACGCCGGCGTGAGCGTCGAGCTCGCGCGGCTCGGCAAGGACGCATTCGAGAACGTCGTCGCCAATCCGTTCCCGCAGACGAAGACCGTCGTGGTGTGCACCGACGACACGACGCCGGGCCAGGTCTACATCTACGTTGGGACGAAGCTCGCCGCGGGGACCGAGGTCCAGCGCGCGGGCCTTGCGAACGGGAAGCTCTTCGGCGTGATCGCGAACGGCACGCGCCTCGAGGACCGCACCACCGGTGTCGGCATCGCGAAGGGCCAGTCGGCGCGGTTCACGCTCGCGGACCTGGGCGACCAGTCGGGCGTCGGCGTGAACACGCAGGCCCTCGCGGCCGCCGCGAACGTCACGGAGTTCCTGCGTCCCGAGGACGGCGCGTGGGACCCGGCGAATCCGAAGGACTTCTACTTCGTCACGACCGACCGCTTCGACCAGGTGAAGAACGCAACCGGCGCGCAGGTCGGTCGCTCGCGCCTCTGGCGCCTGCGCCTTGACGACGTCGCTGCGCCCGAGGGCGGCGGCTCGATCACGATGCTGCTCGACGGCTCCGAGCCGCACCAGATGTTCGACAACCTCTGCGTGGACGGCGCGGGACACCTGCTGCTCCAGGAGGACCCGGGCAACGTCTCGCACACCGCGCGCATCTGGCAGTACGACTTCGCCGGCGGGGCGCTCACGGAGATCGCGAAGTTCGACCCGGCACGGTTCGGCGACGTGGGCGTCGCGGCCACGGCTCCGTTCAGCCAGGACGAGGAGTCGTCCGGGATCATCGACGCATCGGCGATCCTCGGGCCGGGTTGGTTCCTCTTCGACGCGCAGGCACACTATGCGATCGGCGACACGGAGCTCGTCGAGGGCGGCCAGCTCCTCGCGCTCTACAATCCGGCGAGCGCGGTGGCACCGAGCGTGACCGTCGCCCCGACGGCGCTCCCCGCAGTCACGTTCCCCGGCGTCCCCGTTGCGTTCTCGGCGCAGGGTGGCGTCACCGGCGGCGGTCCCGTCACCTACGCATGGAACTTCGGTGACGGCGCGCAGGGCACCGGGGCCGTGACGACGCACGCCTACAAGGCGCCCGGCACCTTCCAGGCACAGGTCACCGTGACGCACGCGGCAACCGGCAAGACGGCGCAGGCGACGACGCAGGTCGTCATCGAGCGGCCGATGTCGGCCTCGACGCTCCAGGTCGCGCTGAACCTGGCGTCCGCCGGGAAGGACGCGCTCGTCCTGAAGGGTGCGCTGCCGATCGACGCCGAGTTCGACGCGACGGGCAAGGCCGTCTCGATCGACGTCGGCGGCGTGCAGCGCACGTTCACACTCGACGCACGCGGCCGCGGCACGGCCTCGGACGGCAGCATCCAGCTCGTGGTGAAGAAGGTGCGCGGCGCGGTCCTCGCGCAGCGCGCGGCGTTCACCGTCACGCTGAAGAACGCGACGCTGGCCGCCTCGCTCGCCGACGACGGGCTCGGCAACGAGACCGTTTCCGGCAAGGCTGTGTCGGTCGGCGTCCGCGTCACGTTCGACGGCACGACGTTCGACTCGGCGGCGGACCTGATCTACGACGCGACGGCGGGCAAGAAGGGCATCGCGAAGTAGCATCGGAAGCGTTGCATCTCCAGGCCGGGGCGGCTTCCGCCCCGGCCTCTCGATTCCGCGGATTGACGCAGGTCAGGTCCGCCGCGGAGCCGATCTCTCCTCGACGGGGCGCGGCGGGTATCCTCCGGCCGGATGAGCGCCATCTCCCCGTCGGTCCGTGAACCCCGCACGCAGGACGAACTCGTCGCTGCGATCAAACGCGTTGCTCGCGAGCGCAACGCAGTGATCCTCGCGCACTACTACCAGGACGGCGCCATCCAGGACGTCGCGGACTTCGTCGGCGACAGCCTCCAGCTCTCGCAGGCGGCGGCGAAGACGAACGCCGACGTGATCGCCTTCGCTGGCGTTCATTTCATGGCCGAGACGGCGAAGATCCTGAACCCCGGCAAGACGGTCGTCATCCCCGACATGGCGGCGGGGTGCAGTCTTGAAGAGAGCGCGCCGGCGCCTCAGTTCGAGGCGTGGGTGAAGGCGCACCCGGGGCACGTGGTCATCAGCTACATCAACTGCTCGGCCGCGGTGAAGGCGCTCTCCGACATCATCTGCACGTCGAGCAACGCCGAGAAGGTCGTGCGCTCCGTACCCGCGACCACACCGATCCTGTTCGCTCCCGACGAGCATCTCGGGCGCTACGTGATGCGGCAGACGGGCCGCGCCATGACCCTCTGGCCCGGCCGCTGCATGGTCCACGACGCCTTCACCGTGGAGAACGTCCAGGCGCTTCTCGACCGTTACCCCGGCGCGATCCTCATCGCACACCCGGAGTGCCCTGACGAAGTGCTCGAGATGGCGGAGTTCACGGGCTCCACGACGAAGCTGATCGACCGCGTGAAGCAGGACCCTTCGGCGACGTACATCCTCGCGACCGAGTCGGGGATCATCCACGGCATCGAGAGGGCCGTGCCGGGGGCGAAGGTCATCCCGCTCGCGCCGTCGCGCAGCAACGTGCTCGGTCGCGAGACGTTCGCGACCGTGCCCGTCGCGGGGCCGAAGTCGTCGGGCGGCGCGGTGCTGCCGTCGCAGCCGGAGCACGGCTGCGCCTGCGCCGTGTGTCCGCACATGAAGCTGAACACGCTGGAGAAACTCTTCCTCTGCATCCGGGACCTGAAACCGCAGGTGGACGTGCCGGAGGAGACGCGCGTGAAGGCGCTGCGCTCCGTCCAGCGGATGCTCGAGATCTCGGCATGAAGCACGAGACGCGCCCGTCGGTTGCGACCGTCACGCCCGGTCCGAAAGACCAGTTCGGCCGCGTCATCGACTACCTGCGGCTCTCGATCACGGACCGCTGCAACCTCCGCTGCACCTACTGCATGCCGCTCTCACGGGCCGATGCTGCCGACACGCCCGAAGTCCTGACCGCGGCCGAGATCGAGACTGTGGTGCGGTGCGCGGTGGACGTGGGCTTTCGGAAGTTCCGCCTCACGGGCGGCGAACCGACGGTGCGTCGCGACGTGGTGGACATCGTCCGCCGGATCGCGTCGGTGCCCGGCGTCGGCGATCTGGCGATGACGACGAACGCGCTTCGGATGCCGGAACTCGCGCGCCCGCTGCGCGACGCCGGCCTCGGCCGCGTGAACGTTCACCTCGACTCCCTCTCGGCGACCACGCTGCCGAGAGTGATGCGCCTCGGCGACGCCGACCGCATCCTCGACGGCATCCGCGCTTGCGAGGACGCGGGCCTCACGCCCATCAAGCTGAACGCGGTCGTGGTCCGCGGGATGAACGACGTCGAGGTCGCCGACATGGCGCGGCTCACGATCGAGCGCGACTGGCACGTCCGGTTCATCGAGCTCATGCCGCTCGGCGCGGGCGACGAAGCGCGCCTCTCCGTGACGCACTTCGTGAGCAACGTGGACACGCGCGCTCGCATCGAGTCGGAATTCGGCGGGCTGGAACCCGTTGCGCCGAAGTCAGCGTCGGACGAGAGCGAGAACTTCCGCATCCCCGGCGCGCGTGGCGTCGTCGGGTTCATCTCGCCGGTGTCGAAGCCGTACTGCGGCGGCTGCAACCGCATGCGCCTCACGGCCGACGGTCGCTTCCACCTCTGCCTCCTCCACGACGACGACATGGACGTCCGCGGGGCGCTGCGCTCCGGCGCCGCAGAAGACGCGCGCCTCGACCGCGTTCGCTCCATCCTGCGCCGTGCCGTCTCGGCGAAGCCGACGGGACACCGTCTCGACGCGGGCTTCCACACGCGCGGCCGACGGATGCACCAGATCGGCGGCTGAGTTTGCCTTCACCGCCGGAGCACCGCGACGTGCGCGTCGTCGCCGATGCCGAGGCGTTCGCGCGGGCGGTTGCGAACGAGATGCTCGCCGTGATCCCGGGCAGTGCCGCCGCACCCGAGGTCCACCTCGTGCTCGCCGGGGGACGCACGCCGCTTCGGGCGTACGAGATCCTGGCCGCCGAGTCCGCAGGCGCCGCCTGGTCCCGCGTCCACCTGTGGTGGGGCGACGAGCGCTGCGTGCCGCCCGGCCACGCGGACTCGAACTTCCGCGCGGCGGAGGAGCGACTGATCCGGCGCGTCGCGATCCCCGCGGCGAACGTCCACCGCATGTGCGGCGAGGTCGCGCCCGCCGTCGCCGCTGCGGCCTACGACCGTGAAACCGAGGGGCGCTCATTCGATTTGGTGCTGCTCGGCATGGGCGCCGACGGGCACACGCTGTCGCTGTTCCCCGGCGATCCTGCGTGCGACGAGACCGCGCGGCGCGTGGTCGCCTCGCGCGCTCCCGTCGCGCCGCACGACCGCGTGACGATGACGTTTCCGGCGCTGGCGGGGGCGCGGCGGATCGTGTTCGCGGTGGCTGGGCCCGACAAGGGGCCCGCGCTCCGTCGCATCCTCGCGGGGGATCGCTCGCTGCCTGCCGCGCGCGTGGCCCGTGCCGCCTGGATCGTGGACGCGGCGGCCGCTTCGGAATAGATCGATCGTTGTCGATGTCTTGGAGATAGCCTTCCCGGCATGCCCGCCCGGAAGTCGCCCGCCCGCAAGCCTCCCGAACGCTGCTGCGACGTCCCGCCGAAGGTCCGGCGCATGAAGGCGTCAGACGCCCGTGCGGCCGTCGCCGCCTTCCGCGCCCTCGGAGACCCGACGCGCCTCGAGATGTGGCGACTGATCTCCGCGCACGATGAGCCGATCTGCGTCTGCGACATCGTCGAACGGTTCCACCTGAAGCAGCCGACGATCTCGCACCACCTGAAGGTGCTCCGCGAAGCCGGCCTCGTGACCGTCTCCCGGCGTGGTATCTGGGCGCACTACGCCCGCGACGCCAAGGGCACCGCCGGTGTCCGGTCGGCGCTCGCGTCGATCCTCCCGGCCGCCTGCGCTTCCGGAGTCTGACGGTGCAGCGTCTCCCGCATGACCGGCCCGCGCGCCGCCTAACGCATCGATGGATGTCGATGAACGTCGTCCGAATGGGACGTGCCTCGTGAGCGATCCGACCTGCACCAGGTCGCTGCCCTTCCTGGACCGTTTCCTCACGGTCTGGATCTTCCTCGCGATGGCGGCCGGCGTCTTCCTCGGCCACGCGTTCCCGGGCGTGCCGGAAGCGCTCGAGCGGATGAGCGTGGGGACGACATCGATCCCGATCGCGATCGGGCTCATCCTGATGATGTACCCGCCGCTCGCGAAGGTCCGCTACGAGCAGCTCGGCCGCATCTTCAGCGCGCCCAAAGTGGTGCTGCTGTCGCTCGTCCAGAACTGGGTCGTCGGTCCGCTCCTCATGTTCGGCATCGCCGCGGCGTTCCTCGCCGACCGCCCGGAGTACATGTTGGGGCTCATCCTCATCGGGCTTGCGCGCTGCATCGCTATGGTCATCGTGTGGAACGACCTCGCCCGCGGCGACACCGAGTTCTGCGCAGGGCTCGTGGCGCTCAACTCGATCTTCCAGGTGCTGTTCTTCCCGCTGTACGCGTGGTTCTTCGCGACGTGGCTGCCGCCGCGGCTCGGGCTGGACGGCGCGGCGGTGAATGTGACGATCGGTGAGCTCGCGATCAGCGTTGCGATCTACCTCGGCATTCCGTTCGTCGCGGGGATGCTCACCCGCCTCGTGCTGCGGCGCGCGCGCGGCGACGCGTGGTACCACGGCACGTTCGTGCCCCGCATCGCCCCGATCACGCTGGTCGCGCTGCTCTTCACGATCGTGGTGATGTTCGCGTTCCAGGGGCGGCAGATCATCGAGCGCCCCTTCGACGTGCTCCGCGTCGCGCTCCCGCTGACGGTGTACTTCGGGCTCATGTTCTTCGTGTCGTTCTGGCTCTCGCGCCGCGCCGGGGCCGACTATCGCCACTCTGCGACGCTCTCGTTCACCGCTGCGTCGAACAACTTCGAGCTCGCGATCGCGGTAGCCATCGCCACGTTCGGGATCCGCCACGGCGCGGCGTTCGCGGCGGTGATCGGGCCGTTGGTCGAGGTTCCCGTGTTGATCGCCCTCGTGGGTGTCTCGCTCCGTATCCGCTCGCGCTGGTTCCCGGAGGAAGCGTCCCGTGACTGAGCCCCGCACGCCGGAGGTGCTGTTCGTCTGCATCCACAACGCGGGCCGGTCCCAGATGGCTGCCGCACTCACGCAGTCGCTGGGCGGGGGCCGTGTTCGCGTGCGTTCCGCCGGCTCCGCGCCGGGAGAGCGCGTTCATCCGGTCGTCGTCGAGGCGATGCGCGAGATCGGCGTTGACCTCGCGCACGAGCTCCCGAAGATGCTCACCCCCGACGCGGTGCGCGCGGCCGATGTGGTCGTCACGATGGGCTGCGGCGACGCGTGTCCCGTCTTCCCGGGCAAGCGCTATCTCGACTGGCGCGTTCCCGATCCGAAAGGGCTCGCCCTGGCCGACGTCCGGCCGATCCGCGACGAGATCCGCGCCCGCGTGGTGGCGTTGCTCCGCGAGCTTCCCTGCCGGGGCTGACCCGGTCCGTCTTCCGGCGTGGGGCGAACCGGCCGACATGTCGTGACCTGTCCCCGACTCGGTCTAACCTCCCGCCATGAAGCGCAAATCTCTCGCGGTCCTGACCCTGGCACTGGTTGCGTGCGCGGCGCCGGTGAGCGTCCGGCCTGCCGATCCGCGTGACGTGTACCGCACCATCAACGCCTACGCCCTGAACGAAGAGGCGATGAGCAGCGACGCTGCGGTGACGCTCGCGCGTGCGGACTTGGTGGAGACGTTCGACCGCGAGCCGGTCGCAGCGCTCCGGAAGTTGCACGAGTTGTCGCTGGAGGGTGACCGTCGCGAGCGGCTCTACGCGTTGGCCGAGCTCTCCTATCTCGCTGCCGAACGCACCGGGGACCGTTCACTCTTCGTCGCTTCGGCTGTGTACGCGCACCTGTTCCTCTTCGGCGGCGGACCCGAGCCCCTTCCCGGTCCCTTCCGGCGCCGGTTCCGCCGCGCGTGCGACGTGAACGGCGTGGCTCTCGCTCGGGCGTTCAGCGACTCCGACGGCGAGTTCGTGCCGCAGGCGGGGCGCGTGGAGCTTCCCGTCGGGTCGATCGAGATCGACGTGCCGCGACTGCCCATGCACGTCCAGGGGTTTGCGTACGACGACCTGCGACCGGCGGCCGAGCTGGAGCTCACCGGCTTCCGGACGAGGGCCGTGCGTTCCGGCGTGGGCGCGCCGCTCGTGGCGCGACGGAAAGACGGAACGATGCGAGCCGAACGCCGCGCGCACCTGGCGTCGGGTTCCGCGCTCGCCGTGACCGCGTTCCTCCAGGTGGAGGGTGAGGTCGAAGACGCCGGCAAAGACGGCTTGAAGGGGCGCGTGGAGTTCTTCCGGCCGAATGGCGCGCGCGATGTCCAAGTCCGCGGAACGACCGTGCCGATCGAGTTCGACGTCACCGCGCCGCTCGCGATCGAACTCGACGAGAAGAAGCCGTGGGAGAAAGAGGTGTCGGCGTTCCTCGACACCGACGGCACCGACGTCGAGAGCGCGGTCACGATGACCGAGCCGTACGAGCCGGGGCGCATCCCCGTGGTGCTCGTCCACGGCACCGCGTCGAGTCCGGCTCGTTGGGCCGAGTTGCTGAACGAGATGCACGACGACGGCTACCTCGCCGCGAACTGCCAGTTCTGGATCTACGAGTACGGTTCCGGTCAGCCGATCCTCGTGTCGGCTGCGGGCCTCCGCCGCGGCATCGAACGCGTCGTGAAAGACGTGGACCCCGAGGGCAAGGATGCCGCGCTGCGACAGATGGTCGTCATCGGTCACAGTCAGGGTGGCCTGCTCACGCGACTCATGGGCACTGCGAGCGGCGACCACTTCTGGAAGACGGTGTCCGACAAGCCATTCGACGACGTCGATCTGACCGACTCCGCGCGTCGGTACATACGCCCCGTGTTCTTCTTCGAGCCGTCTCCGTACGTCCAGCGGCTCATCTTCGTGGCCACGCCGCACCGCGGCAGCCACGTCGCCGGGAACTGGATCGGCAAGCTCGGCGCGAGTCTCGTCTCCGTGCCGTCGGCTGTGGCGCGGGGCGCGGGGCGACTCGCGCGCGCCGCGGTCGGTGCGGGCGGGATCAACCTTCAGAACTTCTCCACGGCCGTGGCGGACATGAACCCGGAGTCGTCGTTCATCGCGACACTCGGCGACACGCTGCCGAGCATCACGATCCCGATGCACTCCGTCGTGGCGATCGACGGCGGGGGGGGAATCGCGGAGGGCGACGACGGCGTGGTCCTCGCGAAGTCCGCGCACCTCGAGGAGGCTCGCTCGGAGGTGATCGTGCACAACGACCACTCGTGCCAGGGGCACCCGGGGACGGTCGCGGAGATACGCCGCGTCCTTCACGTGCATCTGAAGGCCTGCGGGCGGTAGCTCGGCAGCGGGGCGCCGCGCTCGGCGCAACGAGCGCAACGAGCGCAACGAGCGCGGCACGGCGGATGCTCCCAGTCCGCGCAGATGCGCCGACTGCGGAGTTCTGAGGACGATGCGGGCGCGATCGGCGCGCCGGTGTCGATTCTTCGCATCGCTCGGTCGTGTCCGCGTCGGTTGGACCTCCGATCGTCCGTGGCGGCCGGGGTGCTGCTGACCGCGCTCGCTTTCGTGCCGGGCTGCAGCTCAGCGCGCGACGCCGCCGTGCCGGGCTGCCCGGTGTGCGGAGACCCGCGCACGACGATGGGGGCCGACGGCCGCGGGATCGTGCTCGGGCGACTCCGCATTCGCTCGCACGGTACGGCTGCAATCCACGCGGCGATGGGCCTCGTGCCGTGGGCGCTGGATCGTTCGGACGGCGGCGTCAACGGCGGCGTGGGCGCGGACGTCGAGCCCGCGCGTGGCAGCGATCCAGGTGCGGCGGAGTCGGTCGCGCCTCGCTGAGCGCGTCCCGAACTCCCGCGCCGCCGACCGCGTGGAGACGTCGGCGTGGTTGCTCACGCAACGGCCGCCTGCGACGGAGACCGTCGGCCCGCCGACGATCGCGACCCTCCGCCGCCCGCGCCAGGCGTCGGACCGTCACGCCGCTCGGAGCGCTACTTCGTCGGACGGCGTTCGCGGGAGAGCTTCAGATTGCGGAGTTCGTCGGCCTGCTCGCGCGCGATGTCCACGGACTCGAGCAGGGAACTCGCCCGCGCGCTGCCCGGGTCCACCGCGAGCGCGGCTTTCGCGACGTCTTCGGCGCGATCGAAGTTCGAGCGCGCGAGTTCCACGCTCCCGACGTTCACCAGCGCATCGGCGCCCTCCGAGCGGACCACCCGCTCGACTTCACGGATCATCTCGCCGAGGTCCGCGTCCGCAGTGGCGGCTGCCTTCGCCGTTCCGATGGCGGTGAGCAGCGCCGCGTACGCCTCCGCGGCGGCCTCATGGCCATGCTTCGCGTTCGTGGTGTTCCGCTGCCGAAGCGCCTGGCTCTCAAGCTTCTGCGCGCCCGCGCGCTGGTTCTCGAGGGCGGCCACGACGGCCTCGCGTTTCTCAGCGACAGCGCGAACTGCTGCGTCCTTCGCGTCCGCGGCCTTCTTCTGCCGCGCCGCGACGCGCGCGGCGTCGCGTTCGGCCAATTTGGTTTCGATCAAGTCGAGCGACGCGTACGCGTCCGCCGCTGCTGCCGTCTCGGTGAACCGAGTTGCCAGCACCTGGACCACGTCGTACGCGTCCCGCAGCCGTCCGTCGGCGACGAGTCGCTTCGCAGCGTCGGCCAGCCGTGCCGCGATCGCCTCCATCAGGTTCGGCCGGTCCTTGAACTTCTGCTCGATGTCGGGGTCGAGGGCTCGCGCCATGTCCATCTGGAACCGCGCCTGGTGGAGCATGCCGTTCTCCGCGCAGTGAATCGCGAGGTTCACGTGGTTCTCGGCCGTGGACTCCATGTGCGCCCGGCGGATCTCGTAGAAGCTGATCGGGTCCATGCGGATGGCGCGGACCTTCGCCTCCACATCGACGCCCTTGCGCACGAACCTGGCCGTCACGGACTCGGCGTCGGTCGCGAGGATCTCCGCCATTCCGGTCACTCCGTCGCTGAGCGTGAGCGGCTCCTTGTCCGCGGCGAGGACGGGAACGGACAGGACGACGACCGCGAGGGCGGCGATGGCGGAGCGGATCTTCATGATGGTCCCCTTGTTCCCGCTCGTGGGCAGCGTGGATCCGCGTGCGCCCGGGCGAGACGTTGAGCATCGCCGCACCATGCCCCGGCCGCGTGTGACCTGGCGCAATCCCGTGGGACGGTCACGAGGCCCGACGATCCGGGCGTTACGTTCGACGGGGCGGAGTGTCGGCGGTGCGGGCGTCCTCCGGCGACGACACGCGCGCGATCCACGAGGACACGCCCTCGTTCCGGCGCTGCGGTCGCGAGGCTGATCCGGTGGCGCGAGGTTCGGCAAGGCGATTGCGAGTGAGACGGCGGAAGCGACGTTGATGGACCCAGGATGGACGATCCCAGGCTGCGCACGGTGCGCGGCGTCGTCCGCCCAGCGTCGGCAGGACCTCACAGATGCATCGTTGGGGCCGTCGCAAGTGACTCACCGGCTCCCGTCCGCTGATTCCGGGGATTCCGGAAATCCTGGAGTCGCCCGGTTCGTTGGTCGATCGCGTGCGCGGCGATTCGACGACGAGCCTCGCGGCGGGACCAGAGCACTTTGCACGCGGTTCAAACCCATCACGGGCGGCGGTCGCCCGTGGCTGCGTGCCCCCCGGGCACGGACTGGAGCGGGCGAAGGGATTCGAACCCTCGACTTGCAGCTTGGGAAGCTGCCACTCTACCACTGAGTTACGCCCGCTCGGTCCTGGCGCCGCCGTCTCCGAGTGCGTTCCAGAAAACCTTCACGCAACCGATTCCGGCGGGTTCGGGATTGTGTCGGACCCCGATGCTCCAGGGGTGTTTTTCCGGGGCCGGGCGACTCGTACCCGCTGCTCGCACCCACGGCCGACCAGGTTCGTTCCGGGTCCAAATCGGAGTCCAACATCCCGGGGCCACGTTTCGACGCCCGGGCACCATACATCCATGACGCACGGGTTGTGCCCGCCACGTGCGGTCCAAAGAAACGGACCGCCGCGGAGGTCGCCCCCTAGCATGTAGTGCGGAAGGCGTAGTTGCCACAGGTTCGACGCATGAACTCGTGAACCTTCCGGTCGTATGGCCCCGCTGGGTGTTCCGGCGGCGCCAGTCACCACGGCACTTGGACAGAGCTAGTTCAGGCAGGTCGTCGCGGTACGTGCGAGGAAGACACAGGGCCATTCCAGCACGGTGCAGTTCAGCGGATCCGGCGACCCATGCCGCTCCAGTAGGCAGGCCCCAGTTTCGAGGAGAGCAGTGATGAAGAGAGGACGTATTGCAGTTCTCGGCGCAGCCGTCGGTCTGACGGTCGCGGCGAGCGGCCTTTCCGGCTGTGCGGCGTGCCCCGGTGTCAAGAGCGCCCCTGCGGCGCCCATGCCGGTCGCGGTCCGCCCGGCCCCCGAGCCGGTCCGTCCGGCTCCGGTCGTCGTGGCCGGCGGCCCGTACTCCATCGATCTGACCCCTGCCGTGGACGTCAACCCAGTCCGCACGCAGCACGTCATGATCGCCACCGTCCGTGACGCGAGCGGCAACGCCGTTTCCGGCGCGCGCGTTGAGTGGATCCTCGGTCGCTCGTCCCGTGCGGTCGGCGACATCGTCGATCTCGACGGCGGCAAGAAGATCGACAACACCTACGGGGTCTCGACCACCGGTCGCGGCGGCCAGGTCCTCGACATGGGCACGGCGGACACGTCCGACGACGTCCGTCTCGACGCCGGCCAGACCTGGTGCGTGATCACGTCCGCGGTCGAGGGCACGTCGAACGTCATCGCGTACTCGCCCGACATCAAGGACTGGAACCGCCACAAGGCGTTCGCCGAGAAGAACTGGATGGACGTGACGTGGGAGTGGCCGGCCGATGCGACGAACCGCGTGGGCACGCCCCACACGTTCAACGTCCGCGTCATGCGCTACTCCGACAGCACGCCGTACGCTGGCTACAAGGTCAACTACAAGCTCCTGAGCGGCCCCGCGGGCTCGCTCTCCACGGGCGGCCAGATGGGCACGGTCACCACGGGCGCCGATGGCGTCGCGTCGGTCGTCCTGAACCAGTCGGCCCCGATGGTCGGAACGAACGAGGTCGAGATCTCGATCGTTCGCCCGGCCAAGAAGGATGAGTGCGAGTGCTACCCGGAGAAGCTGATCGCCACCGGTGTGGTCCGCAAGAACTGGGTCGCTCCGGACATCGGCATCACGAAGACCGCTCCGGCGACCGCCATGGTCGGCGAGCAGTTCAACTACAACATCACCGTCACGAACCTCGCCGGTGACCTCGACATCCGCGATGCGGTCGTCACCGACCCGATCCCGGACGGCGTCGAGTACGTCTCGAGCTCGCCGAGCGCTCAGGTCAGTGGTCGCACGCTCACGTGGAGCGGTGTGAACCTCTCGCCCGCGGCTTCGACGAACATGACGGTCACGGTCCGCGCGACCCGCAAGGGCTCGTTCCGGAACTGCGCCCAGGTCTCGGCCGAGTCGGGCCGCCTGACGCGCGACGCTTGCGCTGAGACGGTCGTCACTGCGCCGTCCGTCAAGCTGGAGAAGTACGCTCCGGCCGAGGTCATGATCTGTGACCCGATCACGTACCGCATCGTCGCCCGCAACACGGGTGACGGCACGGCGACGGACGTCCACGTCATGGACGCCCTCCCGGCCGGCATCACGACGAGCACCGGCGAGTCGCGCGTCGACTTCCCGACGTTCTCTCTCGCGGCCGGTGAGTCGCGCGAGTTCACGATCGACGCCCGGGCTTCGGCCGCGGGTTCCTACACCAACACCGCGACGCTCACGGCCGCCGGTGGTCTGAGCGATCAGGCCAGCGCCAGCACGCGCGTCAAGGCCTGCGCCCTCGCCCTCGTCAAGAAGGCGAAGCGCGGCGACATCTTCATCGGCCGCCCGGCCACGTTCGACCTCACGGTCAGCAACGCCGGCGACGCTGAAGCGAAGGACGTCGTGATCGAGGACCAGATCCCCGCTGGGATGTCCTTCGTCTCGGCGACGGATGGCGGCATGTCGAACGGTTCGACGGTCGTCTGGAACGTCGGAACGATCGCTCCGGGCGCCTCGCGCACGGTCAGCGTCTCGATGGGCGCTTCCAACGGCGGCACCTTCACGAACACGGCCACGGCCCGCGCGTACTGCTGCAAGGACGCGTCGAGCTCCGACTCCGTGACGTACAAGGGCCTCGCGGCCATCCTGCTCGAGGTGGTTGACTCGCCCGACCCGATCGAGGTCGGCGGCCAGACCACGTACACGATCACCGTCACGAACCAGGGCAATGCTGACGACAACAACGTCGGTATCGTTGCGACGCTCGCGCCGCAGCAGAAGCTGATCTCGGTTGACTCGTCCCGCGCTCAGGGTGTTTCGCACACCGTGAACGGGCAGTCGGTCGCCTTCGGCAAGGTCCCGTCCCTGGCTCCGGGCGCGCAGGTTCAGTACCGCATCGTGGTGGAAGCCACGGGTGTGGGTGACGTGCGCTTCGCGACCGAGCTCAACTCGGACATGCTCCAGACTCCGGTCAACGAGACCGAGTCCACCCACCAGTACTAAGCGCCTTCGGCACCCGGGCAACCGGGTGACGGAGACCTGAAGTGCGATACCAAGGGCCCCGGCGCAAGCCGGGGCCCTTCGTCGTTCACGCGCCGGGTGGCAAGTGCGCCCCGGCGCAAGCCGGGGCCCTTCGGCGTTGATGGCCGGAAGAGAGCGTCGCTTCGTTCGTTCGGAGTCCGGCTTTCAGCCGGAGGTGGCATCTCGTGGTGACGTCGCGCTCGCCGGGCGCCGCAGACGTCGCCACCCGAGCGACGCATCCGCCGGGGAACACGCGGTGACCCGAGCGACGCCCGCCTGAAGGCGGTACTCCGAGCGAACCGCAAGCGTTTGTAGCTTCCTTCGTTCGGAGCCCCTGGCCAGCCGGAACGCCCTCCGCCCCGCGGCGGGAGTCGCTATCCTCCCCGCCATGTGCGCCCGCTACACCTTGACCCTGGGCAGCCAGTCGCTCGCCGATGTCTTCGAGATCGCGCACGTCCACGACTTCGCGCCGCGGTGGAACGTGGCGCCCACGCAGACCGTGCCGGTCGTCGTCGAGGGACCGCGCGGCGTGCGTCGTGTTGAGCCGATGCGGTGGGGCCTCGTGCCCTCGTGGGCCGACGACCTTGCGATCGGGAGCCGGATGATCAATGCGCGCGCGGAAACTGCGGCGACGAAGCCGTCGTTCCGCGCCGCGATGCGGTCTCGCCGGTGTCTCGTCCCGGCCGACGGCTTCTACGAGTGGACCGGCCCGGCGGGGGACCGTCGGCCGCTTCGCATCCGACGGAAGGACGGCGCCGTGTTCGCGTTCGCGGGCCTGTGGGAAGTCTGGACGAAAGGCCGCGAGCCGGTCGAGACGTTCACGATCCTGACGACCGCGCCGAACGACCTGCTGCGAAGCGTCCATGACCGCATGCCGGTGATCCTCGATCCGGCGGACTTCGCGCGTTGGCTCGACCCGGACGCCAAGGACCCGTCAGCCGTTGCCGACTTGGCCGGCCTGCTCGTCCCGTGTCCGGAGGAGGCGTGGGAGATGGTCCGTGTCTCCCGCTGGGTGAACGACGCGCGGCACGAAGGTCCCGACTGCGTGCTGCCCGCAGGGAACGGGTAGTCTTCAACTCGCAATGCCCTGGGAGTACGTGCTGCCCGCTGGTCTCGTCCGCACCGGACCTGCCGAGCCATTGATCGGCGAGGCGTACGAGGTCCAGTGGCGCGACGACGAGGACCCGCCGCACTACTTCTTCTGGGTCCAGGCCGGGGCGCTCCGCCTCGAGCGGTTCATCGAAGAAGCGTTCAGGTTGCTGCCGGTCCGGGTTCAGGTCGTACTCGAACTACGGCGCAGCGACGACGACCTCGTCGCGGAACTGAGCGCCGACGCCACAGCCGACGCCACACTCGACGACCCCGACGACGACCGGACCGCGGAGCCCGGCGCCCCACCCCAGGTTCGGTGGATCAGCGCAGTCGTTTCGCGCGATCGGCTGTTGCGCGTGTGGAAGGAGCACGGCCCCGCGCTCGTCCACGACGGGATGACCGGTTTCGGCGCCTACGACCCGGATTCGGTCCTCGAGGTGTTCATGGACGACCACAAGCTCGTCAGCCTCTTCGCATCCGACCCGGCGCCGGTGGAGGAACTCCTCCGGCGGCACGGCATCCAGGAGGGGCGAGCGTTTCCCACGATTCTCGACGCCGAGCACGAACACCTGCCGCTGTCGGTCGTCCGCACGGCGGATCCGCAGGCCCGCCGTGCGTGGGGCCGGAGGCGGGCGCTCGACGTCGAGGTGTTCGCGCCGGCGATTCAGGCCGCGTTGGGCATGCGCCGACAGGACCTGACGTTCGACGCCGAGCACGCGGACGACGAGGCTGAGTAGGCCAGCCAGGTGGCCGTGTCGAAACAAGTGGCACACTTGGCTGCGTTCCAGTGAGCCGGCTGCAAGGCGGGTGAGGCGGGCAAGCTCAACGGAGCGAGTTGCGCGCCGAGCCCAACGCAGCAGCAGGCCAGTCTCGACGAAACTGGAACACAGCGGCGGAGCCGGCGCGCTGGTTGCGGCACCCCGCAGCCGCGCACAGACCTTCGTGTCGGAGCAATCAGCGTGACCAAATGTGGCAGTTGTTTCGACACGGCCACTATGCGGCGGGGACGGCAGTCCTGGGCGCGCGTTCGAAGGCCGCCGCGGCCGCTGCTTCGTCGCGCACGATCTCGAAGACGCCGTCGAGTCGCGTGATCGTGAACAGGCGCAGCAGGATCGGTGAGGTCGCGACGACCACCATCCGCCCGCCCGCCGCGGAGACCACCTTCCGGAGCCCGATCAGGACGGACAGCCCGCAGGAGTCCATCACGTTCACGGCGCTCAGGTCGATCACGAAGCGGCGTGCGCCGCGGTCGATCCGCGTGGTGCAGATGTCCTTCAGCGCGCCCTTCAACTGGTCGGAGAACGAGTAATTGAGGACGGCGTCCCGGAGCCGGATCGTACACGATCCACCGGCCCCGCCGTCGGGCGTGGGCTCGTCTCGGACATCGACCCTGTAGCGAAGCTCATCTTCCAGCATGGCAGAAGCCTCATCGGCGCTCTCCAGCCTCCCGCATGAGGCGTGCGAGGGTTCTGCCCCCGCCGGGGTATCCTGCCCGCCATGTCGGAACCCGACGGCCGTGGCAGATCTGTCTTGCGAATCCCGCGCGTCGAGTTCGACCTCGCGGCCCTCGTGCTCGGCGCCGTGTCCGTGGCCGCGTACGCGGCTGTGTGGCCGGTCCTCGCGTCGCTGCTCTCGGTGGACACAACCGGCGCGAAGGTAGTGACCGCGGTCGGAGCGCGCGACGCAAGCGCTGCAACGGTCCTCCGCTCGTCGTTCTTCACAGAGATTCAGCGAGCGTTCGGCGTGCCGGGGTTCGACCGCGTGGCCGGCCTGCTCGGCCACCCCGGGCCGATCGTGAAGGCGAGCGAGAAGACCGCGAACGCGTTCGACGCGTTCCGGGCGGACGTCGCCGGCTGGAAGCTCGCGGTGGTCGCCGCCGCGCTTCTCCTACTCTGGTCGGTCGTCGGCGGGGCGCTCGCCCGCGTGTACGCGCTCCGGAAGGCGCGGGACCAGTCCACGCCGTTCGATGAAGCGCTCGGGTTCTCGATGTCGAACCTTCGGTCGTTCATCCAGGCGCCGGTCTTCATCCTCGCCGCCGGAGCCATGTTCGCCGTGCTCGTCGCCGCCTGCGGCAGTCTGACGGCCATCCCGTGGGCGGGGCCGGTGCTGCAAGTCGTCGCCCAGCCGCTGTCGCTCGTGTTGGCGCTGGTCACGGCGGTGATCGCGATCGGCCTCGTGTTTGGCTATCCGATCCTCACCGCCGGCCTCGCGGTCGAACGCAACGGCAGTCTCGACGCCGTGAGCCGCACGTTCAGCTACGTGTGGACGCGTCCCGTCACGTTCGGACTGTCGTCGCTGCTTGTGCTCGCCGTAGCCGGCGTGATCGACGTCGTCGGCGGCTGGGTGCTTGCGATCGCGCACGGCGTTTTCCTGCTCGGTGTGTCGTGGGTGGACGCCGCCCGGGTCCCCAAGCTGGCTGACGCGTTCGGCGCGGCGTGGACGCTGGCGTCGCCTTCCACCACCGGCCTCGAGGGGACGCAGTCGGCGACCGTCTGGATCGGCTGGGCGGTCACGGCGGTCGCGGGGTTGCTCGTGCGCGGGTTCGCCGTCTCGTACGTCGTCGGCGGGATGGTTGACGTCTACTACATCCTCCGCGAAGAGGTGGATCTGGTGCCGACGTCGGTCGTCTACGTCGAGAGCGACGGGGCGTCGCTCGGCGAGCCGGTCTCCCTGAAAACTCCGGGAACCGACCGCGCGCCCTGAAGCCGATCGTTCGGTAGGATCGCGGGCATGATCCGTCCCCGATCCCTCGCGAACCTGTCCGCGCTTCTGTTCACGCTCGTCGCCACACTCGCCGCTTTGTGGGGCCCGCCGATGCGGCCTGCGAGCGCGGCCGACGATCCCGTCCTGCAGACGTACAAGAAGCGTTTCACGCGCGAAGCGTTCGGTTCGGACCGCGAGGACGTCCTGAAGGCACTCGCGGGTGCCGGGTCGGCGGAGGCCCGTGAGGCGCTCGTCTGGTGCGTGGCGCGGAGCCGCGAGTTCGTGGAACTGGCGGTGAAGGACGCGGAGAAGGCCGACGCGAAAGTCCGTCCGTTGCAGGACGAGTACGACGAGATGCTCGCGAAGTACGTGGAGCAGGAGGCGAAGCGCGGCAATCCGAACCCGACGACCACGCCGCACTGGCCGATCATCGACAAACTCCAGCCCGCGCGCGCCGAGTTGACGAGTTGCGAGAAACGCGTCGCGATCGAGCGCGCCCTGCGCGACGCGGCGTACGACAGCCACGGGCGGTGCCTCGACCGCATGCCCGCGCCTGCGCTCGGCGCGCTGCGAGCGAAACTGGCCGACGGACCGCTGGCGTCGAAGGACTGGAGCGTCCGCGCGGAGCAGTACGAACTCGTGCGGTCATCGCAGGCTGCGTGGGTCGCCGACCTGCTCGCGCACGCCATTGCGAACGATCCGGACCCGCGCGCGATCGTCGCCGCTGTGGACGGGCTCGGAGGCCGCGACCCGAAGATCGTCCTGCCCGCGTTGACGCCCCGCGTCGAGGACGCGCGGTGGGTGGTTCGCGCCGCGGTGCTCGCCGCGCTCGAACGCACGCCGTGCAAGGAGACCGTGGACATCGTCGTCGGCCGCCTCGCGGTCGAGGGCGGCCGCCTGCGCGACGACTGCCTCCGCATCCTGAAGGCGATGACCGGCGCGGATGTCGCCGCCCGGCCGGACGCATGGAAGCAGTGGTGGTCGTCGAATCGCGAGGCGTGGACGGGCCCGCCGCCTGCGGCCACGGGTATCCCCGACCCTGACAAGGTGCCGACCGACGTCGCGAAGAACGCGGGGAAGACCGGCGGGTTCTTCGGCGTCGAGACGAACAGCAAGCGGCTCTGCTTCGTCATCGATCTGTCCGGCTCGATGAACGAGAAGGCCGCGGACAAGGGGAAGGACACGCGGGCCGACATGGCGAAGGCGGAACTCCTCCGCTCGATCGGAGGCATGGAGGACGGCTCCACCTTCGCGCTCGTTCTGTTCGCGAGCGACGTCCGCGTGTGGAAGAAGGAGATGACCGTGGCTTCCGACGAGTCGCGGAAGGCAGCCATCGCGTTCGTCACCCAGTCGCCCGTTGTCGGAGCGACGAACACCTACGGCGCGCTCGAAGCGGCGTTCGCGCTCGGCGAGCCTCTCAAGCAGAAGGGGTCCGACGCCTACGCCGACCCGCTCCTCGACACGATCATCTTCCTCTCCGACGGCAAGCCGACGCACGGCCGCACCCTCGTGCCGGCCGAGATCCGCGCCGCCGTGCGCGAGTGGAACAAGCGCCGCCGCGTCACCGTCCACGCCATCGCATTCGGCAAGGACGCGGACTTCGAGTTCATGAAGGGCCTCGCGACCGACACAGGCGGGGTGTTCGTCTCTCCGTGAATCGACTGACCGCGCCTCGCGGCGCGGTCAGTGATGGTCTCGTCCGGTTCAGCGGGACGGACGCGGCCGGGTGAAGAGGGACTACATGAACAGGTTGGCCTTCGAGCGGTCGAGCTGTTCCTTCAGGCGCTCGACGACCTTGCCGTGGATCTGGCAGATCCGGGACTCGGTCAGGTTCAGGACCTTGGCGATCTCCTTCATCGACAGCCCCTCGTAGTAGTAGAGCGTGACGATGATGCGTTCCTTCTCGGTGAGGTGGTTCGCGATCACCTCGCGGATGTCCTTCAACTGCATCTCGTGCATCGGCGTGCCGGTCGGGTTGTCGTCCTCGAGCAGGTCGATCTTGCTGTTGCCGTGGTTGTCTTCCTGGTCGGCCCACTCCTCCGAGAGGGAAATGATCCCCGTGGCGCTGCCGCCCTCGATCATGGAGTGGTACTCGTCGAAGCCCATGCCGAGGCGCTGGGACATCTCGAAGAAGGTCGGCTGGCGGCCGAGCTCGGCTTCCAGCTCGCGGCAGGCGCGGTCCATCTTCGTGGCCTTGATGCGCACGAGGCGGGGGACCCAGTCGAGGCTGCGGAGTTCGTCGAGGATCGAGCCGCGGATGCGGTTCATGGCGTAGGTCTTGAACTTCACACCCATCTTCGGGTCGAAGCGCTCGATCGCGTCGAGCAGCCCGAAGATGCCCATGCTGGCGAGGTCATCGACCTCGACGAACGACGGAAGGGTCGTGGCGAGCCGTTCGGCGACGAAGCGCACGATCGGCAGATAGCGCTCGACGAGCTGGTTCCTGACTGCCTCGGTCGGCGCGGTCTTGTACTCGGTCCAGACGTCCGTCAGATCCGTATCGACGATCTTCATTGCCTTCGCCCTCCCTGGTCGGTGTCTCGCGGTCGATCGGGGGCGTCGGGCGTCGGAGCTTCGGGCTCCGTCGTTCCGGCAACTGGCTGCCTTCCCAGCCGCGCACCCCGCGCGGTTGGGATCAGGCCCTCTAGCTTTGCGTCGCCGCCTTTCGGCGGTTTTGCCCTGATCGGTCCGGGTTCGAATGATCTCGCGTCTCGTGCGGCTCGTCTCTCTCGGAGACGTGGGGAACTTATCACTCGCTCGGAGATCGTCAAGGCCGTCAGGTGGTTTTCTCTCACTCTGATCGGATGTATGTAAGTCGTTGTTTGAGAGCTGCTTACGACATAGACATGAGAGAAATTGAGTGAGAAATCGAGAGAAATTCCAAGTTTTTCGAGAGGCGCCACGCACGGCCTGCGGGCCGGGCAGGACGCTCCCGACCAGGTCGCGATGAGTCCCGAAGGTGGTACGTCAGATGCGCATGGGCCGGGGGGCGCTTCGCCGTGGGGAGGACAGGAGGGCAGGCCCGCAGTTCGGGCTTCGGCTCGGCAACCCCCCGCCCAGAACAAGGACGTCTGGGAGACCCCGAAAGTGACATCGGGATTCCGGAAGTTGTGCCCGTGGGGCCTGACGCGCCGACAGCGTCCCCCGGCGCGCTACCGCGGCGTCGCCGGATCCGAGCCCACCGCGATCGTCCGTCGCTCGCGGAGGAGTCGGAGGAACGGGGGGATCTGGCGATCCGGGCGACGGCCGTCGAGCGTGCGCTCGCCCACGATCTGGTGGATGAGTCGCTCGAGCCGCAGCCGGCGCTCCGCGATCGGCAGCGACTCGGTCTGCTCGAACTCGAAGCGAACGCGCGCGAGATCGGCGGGGCCGAGCACGGCCAGGTCGTGGCGCGCCTCCTCGTCGATGCCGATCTCCTGCTTCAGGAAGCGGACGACCTCGTGCCAACGCGAGCCCTCGCGCCACTTCCGCACCTGCTTCGCACGTTCCTCCGGCGTGGCGTTGACGAACGGCTGGAACCGCCAGCGTTCGAACATGGTGGCGAACGAACGGGTCTCGTCCATGCGGAAGTCCGCCAGCAGGCGGGCGTTCGCAGCCCTCTTTCCGTCGGCGTCGAGCGCGCGGAGCCGGGCCTGTTCCTCGTCCGGGAGGGCGTTGATCCGCTCGCTGAGCACGCGCCGGAGCGCGGTCTCCTTCATCGCCTTGCGTTCCGCGGGGGCGAGCTTCTGGACCTCCTCGTACGACGAGAGGCCGAGCAGGCGGCGCTCCAGGTGACGTTGGAACCCGCGCAGCGCTTCGGCGCGGAGCCATGCGCGCTCGTCGTCGGTCAGGGTCGCCACGCGCGCCGCATCGAACCCCCGCACGATCTGGTCCACCTCGGCGTCGAGGGAGACCTTCGAGTGGCGGAGCTTCTCGATGTCGCGGCCGGCGAGCCCGTCGAGGCG
Organism: Planctomycetota bacterium; assembly: GCA_021414065.1. Taxonomy (GTDB): domain Bacteria; phylum Planctomycetota; class JAJSAM01; order JAJSAM01; family JAJVHW01; genus JAIOPE01. The sequence continues at coordinate 2,962 of JAIOPE010000006.1, read as the reverse complement.
CTCCGCGCCGACCTTGGCTGCCTTCGATCGGAGCTTGTCGCGCTCGGCCGAGGTGAGTCCGTGGAAGCGCTCGAGCGCAGCCTTCAGCTTCGCCTTCTGTTCCGGGGGCAGCTCGTGGAGCCACTGCAGGCGCCGCGCGACCTCGTCCGAGCCGATGGCCTCCTGCGCGACGACGGCGCCGACGAACAGCGTTCCGCTGAACACGGCGAGCCCGACCCCGAGGGCGAGCACCACGGACGGCACGAAGCGGGAACGCATCTCAGCCGCCGTTCCCCTCTTCAGACGGGACCGCGTCGATCACGTCGAGATCGTCGGCGATCCGTGCGAGTTCGTCGGCGTCGGCCGACTGGAGCGTGTCGAGGTGGGCGAGCACGTACAGGTCCCGGGCGATCTCGTCCTCTTCGCGCGCCGTCAGTTGGCCAGGGTCGCCGGGGCGGGACACGGCCCACCACGCGCCGACTCCGGCCACCACGACCGCCGCCGCAGCGGCCGTGCGGACGAACGACCAGCGACGCGACGTCACGAGGCGACCGGCGGGCGCGGTGCGTGCGGCCGCGACCACGCGGTCCGCGAACCCGCTCGACACCGTCATCCGGGGAAGGCGGGCGACCAGGTCGCCGGTCCGGCGGAGCAGGTCGGCCTCGCCGGCGCACGTCGGGCACGCTACGACATGCGATTCGACACGACGGGCGTCGGTGGCGGAGAGCTCGTCGTCGAGCCAGGCCACGAGATCCTCGGCCGACAGCGGGGGCGTGCCGGGGCAGGTGCGGGGGGATGGGGGCGTTTCGGTCATGGGGTTCACGCTTTGCGTCAGGACTCGCGTCAGGTTGTGTGTTGGCTCTCGCGTCGGATTCGAAGGGGTCAGGCTCGGGGGTCCCGCTCGCGCGGCCACTCACCGGTCGTCAGGTACGGCTCCAGTCTCTCCTTGATCGCCACGCGCGCTCGGGTGAGCAGGCTCTTCACCGCCGGGATCGACAGTTCCATCGCCGCGGCGGACTCCTCGTATCCGAGTCCCTGGTACTTGTTCAGCAGGATGGCGGTGCGTTGGCGTTCGGGCAGTTCGTCGAGGATCTCCCGGATCACCCGGGCCAGTTCGTCCTTCTCCGGGCCTTCGGTCGGGTCGGGCTCGTTCGGGTCGGCGGGCTCCGGGAGTCCGCCCGGTTCTCCGTCGCCGGCGGGCCGAAGCTCGCCCGAGACGGCCTTCCGCGCTTTCCGGCTGCGGATGTGGTTCAGGCTGGCGTTCACGGTGATGCGGTAGATCCAGGTCGAGAACTTCGCGCTCGGCTCGTACGTCTCCCGAGCCCGGTGGACCCGCAGGAACACTTCCTGCGAGACGTCCTCCGCGTCCGCTGCGGAGCGCAGGTACCGGTTCGCCAGGCTCACGATCCGGTCCTGCCAGCGGCGCACGAGGGTCGTGAAGGCCCGCTCGTCGCCCCCGCGGACGGCGATCATCAGGGCGGCGTCGTCGTCTGCGTTCACGTCAGACGCGCCAGCCTGTTTCTCGTCGTCGGGGGTTCGGATCGGAGCCTCGCTCGCCAAGTACGCCCTCCTGAAACCCGCGCGGGCCCCCGGAGTTTCGGTCCCCGGGGCGACGACCGCGAGGGAGAAGTCGAGGGGGGGATGTGACGGCGCCGCTCGCGACGGGGACGGTCCCCACGAACTCACGAACTCACGAACTCGGCGACGCGGCGGGTCCGCGACGGCGCAGGGGAGTCGGCGAGGGGCTCGCGCTTCCGCCCACCGTCGCGGCGTCGAGCGGGCGCCGGTCCGCGTCCGTGGACGCGCGCGCCGTCCACGATGAGGTCGCCCGGAGGCGACGTCGGGGCTTGCGGAGTTTGTGGGTCTTTGGGGACCGTCCCCGGGAGCAAACGGCGGTGCCTCAGGTCGAACCCTGAGTCCACTCGGACTCGAACTCCTCGGCCGACGTCGTGCGGGCCTCGAAGTCGGGCTGGCTGTTGATCTCCTCCAGGCTGGGGATCGGCATTACCTCGATGGGCTCGAGCTCATGGAGGCCCCTGGCCGTGTACCGGCGTCGACTTCCGTCCTGGTACACCTCGACGCGACGGACTTCGAAACGGTCATCGTCCATCTCGTAGAACGAATGGGCAGGCTCGTCGTCCCGAGCCGTCAGCCATCTCGAAGCGATCCAGAACACCTAGTTCCTCCCATGTCCGCGGAGTCTGCCCCCGGGGACGGTCGCCACCAACTCACCAACTCGTCGTCGCGCCCAGCGCCGCGCAGCTTCGCGCGAGCACCTCCGTCGGCGCGAGGCTGCGGTCGGCAAGCACCGCGCGACCCCTCGGGCGGGCGCGCAGGAGCGCCGTGGGGCGGACGCCCAGGACCGTCGCCGTCTCGACCATCGTGAAACCCGCCACGTCGCATGCGACGAAGGCTACCACGCCGCGGGCCTCGGACTCGGCCGACGTCCGGCGTCCGGCGAGGACTCGCGCGGGGTCGGCGCCGGTGATGGCGCAGGCGATGGGCACGAGTCGCCCAGGCGTCCAGCCGTCGCGCAGGAGAGCGTTCCGGATGGAGGGAACCGGCTCGTCGGAGCAGGGTCGAGTCGCGTGCGGTGACGCGGGCCTGCGCGAGTTCGTGAGTTCGTGGGGACCGTCCCCGGGGGCGTGCGACGATCCTCCGGCGATGCCGCGGCGTCTCCTTCTCGGACTGCTCTTCGCCCTCTCGGGTGCGGCGGCGCTCTGCTATGAGGTGGCCTGGACGCGGCACCTGGTGCTGGTCTTCGGGAACACGACGCGGGCGGTGGCACTGCTGCTCGCCGCGTACATGCTCGGGCTCGCGCTCGGGTCGGAGGTCGGCGGGCGGCTCGCGGACCGGACGAAGCGGCCGGCGTTCCTCTACGCGATGTTCGAACTCGGGATCGCCGCGTTCGCGCTCGCGTTCCCCTGGCTCGTGGACGCCGTGCGCGCGGTGTACCTCGGGATCGGCACGGCCGCGCCGCCCG
>JAIOPE010000005.1 GCA_021414065.1 Planctomycetota bacterium | reverse complement strand
GACCTGCACGACGTCGAGTTCGATGCGGTGCCCGTCGGCGAGGTCGTCGAGCCGAAGCGAACGGGGGAAGCCGTCGTCCGAGATGTCGTCGTACGTCACCGCGGCCTCCTCGCGGAGATCTGCGCCGAGCAGCGTGACGCGGAGCGACGTTGCGCGGGCGGCGAGCTCGTCGGCGTCGGCGACCGCCCAGCTCCCGTCGGCGAGGCGCAGCGCCACGCGCCGCGGCGCCGCGGCCGGACCGACGACGTCCCGAACCACCGCCGACGCGGCGTCCGCGCCGAACGCGCTCCGGTCGCCGAAGAGCCGACGCAGATCCGACGCGACGCGCTCGCGCAGTCCCGGCATCCGGCCGAACTCGCTCTCGCTGCGCACCGCCGTCTCGGCGCCCCGCACCTCGATGTCGAAGATCGTCAGGCCGGACGAGGTGCCGAGGTGGACGCGAACCGCCGTGTCGGACAGCGCGACGTGGGCCGTCGCCTCGAGCGCGCCGCGCGCGTCGGAGAGGACCGCCTGTGCGACGAGGCGGCCGCGCAACGGGGCGCGTAGCATCGACTCCGGCGCGGGCGACGCGCCGCCGAGTTCGACGGCGGAAGCGCAGGCCGTGAGGCCCGCGCAGAGCGACAGCAGGGCGGCCGCGATGGGCCCGGACTTCGGCATTCTTCCTCCGCGGCGACCTATAGGATCACCCGCGATGGACGCGCGCGTGGAGTTCCCGTTGGAGGCGATCCTCCCGCACCGGCCGCCGATGCGATTCCTCGACGCCGTGGGGCGCGCCGGGCCTGCGGCGATGGACGCGACCTGGACCACCCCGGCCGACGGCCCGTGGATCGACGGCGGCCTCGTCCGCCGGTCGGCGCTCGTCGAGCTCGCCGCCCAGACCGCGGCGTCGCTCGCGGGCCTCGCGCGCTGGGAACGCGGACTCCCGGCGGCCCCCGGCTACCTCGGCGGGATCGACGGATTCCGGATCTCCGGCGACGTCGTGGCGGGGGAGCGCCTGCGCTGCCGCGTCGAGATCCGGTTCCGGATGGGCGGGGTCGTTCGGTCGTCCTGCGTCGTCCGCCGCGACGACGGCACCGAGGTCGCCGCCGGGGAACTGTCGCTCGTCTCGCCGCCCGACGCGGACGGGGGAGCCGTCTGATGTCGCCCGTGGCGCTCGTGACCGGCGGGAGCCGCGGGATCGGCCGTGCGATCGCGCTCGGCCTCGCCGCCGACGGCTACGACATCCTCCTCACGTACCGCACGCGTGCCGACCTCGCCGAGGCGGTCGCCGCCGAAATCCGCGCGCTCGGACGCACCTGCCGCACGGCCGGATTCGACGTCGCCGACCCGGCCGCGTGCGCAGCGGAGCTCGAACCGGCGCTCGCCGCGACGGGGCCCGTCTCCGTCCTCGTCAACAACGCCGGCGCGACGCGCGACCGGCTGTTCGCGCTCATGTCGCGCTCCGATTGGGACGGCGTCGTGGACACCACGCTCGGCGGGTTCTTCGAGATGACGAGCCGCGTCGTGCGGGGGATGATCGGCGCGCGCGCCGGCCGGATCGTCAGCATCTCGTCCGTCACGGGGCGCTCGGGCCGCGTCGGGCAGGTGAACTACGCCGCCGCGAAGGCGGGACTCGCGGGCGCCACGAAGAGTCTCGCCCGCGAACTCGGCCGCTACGGCATCACCGTGAACGTCGTCGCGCCGGGGATCGTCCGCACGGACATGCTCGCGCCGGAGGTGGAGCGCGCGGTGATCCCGGCGGTGCCGCTTGGCCGCGCGGGCACGCCCGACGAGGTCGCGGAGGTCGTGCGATTCCTCGTGTCGCCCGGCGCCCGGTACGTGACCGGCCAGGTGATCGGCGTGGACGGAGGACTCGAGTGACGCCGCGCCGCGTCGTCATCACCGGCGTCGGTCAGCGGAGCCCGCTCGGCAACACGTCGGCGGCGATCCTCGACGCACTGCGCACGGGCCGCTCCGGCATTCGGCGCGCGCCGCAGTGGGACTGGGTCTCGGACCTACGCACGCGCGTCGCGGGCCTGGCCGAGCTCGGCGACGGCGCCGCCCTCACGCGGCCGGTGCGACGGATCACGGGGCGCGTCGGCGCCCTCGCGATCGGTGCGCTCGACGACGCGATCCGCGACGCCGGGCTCACCGCCGATCAAGTCACGGGGGACGACGCGTGGCTCTGCGTCGGCTCGACGCTCGGCGCGCTCGCGGACATCGAGGCGATGCTCGTGCGGCTCCAGACGTCGAAGACCGTGCTCGGTTCCGAGACCGCCGGCGCGCTGCGCTCGATGGCCCACACCGCGGCCACGTCGTGCGCGCTCCACCTGAAGTTCCGCGGCCGTCTCATGGCGCCGTCGGCCGCGTGCGCCACGGGGAGCATGTGCATCGGTCTCGGCTACGAGGCGATCAGCGCCGGCCGCGCGGAGGTCGTGCTCGCCGGCGGCGCCGACGAGAGCCACGCGAGCACCGCCGCGACGTTCGACGCGCTGCAGGCCGCGTCCACGCGCTACAACGACCGCCCGCACGAGACGCCGCGGCCGTTCGACGCCGCCCGCGACGGGATCGTCTGCGCCGAGGGCGCGGGGTTCGTCGTCCTCGAGAGCTGGGAGCGCGCGGCGGCCCGCGGCGCGAACGTCTACGCGGAAGTGCGGGGCTTCTCCACCATGTCGTCCGGCACCGCCGCGACGACACCCGACGCTGAGACGATCGCCCGATGCATGCGTTCGGCGCTGCGCGACGCGTCCGCCGCACCCGGCGACGTGGCGTGGGTCAACGCCCATGCCACGGGGACGATCGCGGGCGACGCCGCGGAGTCCGCGGCCGTGGCGGAGGTGCTCGGCCCGCGCGTGCCGGTCTCGAGCACGAAGGGGCACCTCGGACACACGATGGCGGCCGCCGGCGCGATCGAGAGCATCGTCTGCGCGTTGCTCCTGCGGGAGCGGTTCGTGCATCCCACGCTCAACCTGACGGAGGTCGCGGCCGACTGCCGCGGCGCGGACCACGTGATGGAGGCGCGCGACCTCGCGGCGGGCGTCGTCGTCAAGAACAGCTTCGCACTCGGAGGGCTCCACACGTGTCTCGTGTTCGCCCCGGCGTGACCGGCGCTCAGCGCAGCGTGGCGACGGCGTCCGTGGTCTGCGCCGCGGCGCTGTGGGCCGCGGCCGTCCACGGCACGCCCGCTTCGGCCGACGACGCGCCGCCCGCGGCCGCAGGCCCCGCGGCGCCGTCCACGGTTCCGGCCGCGGCCGATGCGAAGGCCGTCGAGGCGATGACGCCGGCCGACCGCACGAAGCACCTCGACGCGCTGCTCGCGAAGCTCTCGGAGGCGCTCTCGAAGGTGAAGTCGGTGCGCGCCGCGTTCACGCAGACGAAGCGGCTCGAGGTGTTCGGCGGCGACGTCGTCACGCGCGGGACGCTGGCGTTCCGCGTCCCGGACCGCTTCCGCTGGGAGACGACCGAGCCGATCCGCACGGCGCTCGTCGTGAACGGCGCGAAGTGCCTGCGGACGCGCACCTCGCGCAAGGGCGACGTAGTCGAGACGGCGTTCGACCTCGCGACGGACCCGGTCGCGGCCGCGACGGTGCAGCAGGTGTTCCTGTGGACGACCGGCGACTTCGCGAAGGCCGCGACGTCGTACGAGATCGCGCTCGTCAGCGAGGCGCCGATGGCGATTCGCGCGACGCCCACCGACGAACGCATCCGCAAGGTGATCTCGGCCGTGGACGTAGAGTTCGCGGCCGACCCGATCCGTCTCGTCCGCGTCGCGCTCGCCGAACGCGCGGGGACGCGCACGGAGATCGCGTTCTCGACCGTCGAACACAACCCGGAACTCGCGGACGAGTTGTTCGCCGTCGAGCGGAAGCGCTGACGCGGGTGGCGGACCGACCGTCCGGCCGGAGCCGTGGGAACGTGTGGCCCGGCGTGTTCGACCGGCTGCTCACGGCGCTGGAGGCGCACCGTCGCGCGGTGCTGGTCGTGTCGGTCGCGGTGTTCGCGGCGCTCGGGGGCGCGGGGTTCTTCATCCGCGTGGACGGCCGCGTCGAGGCGCTCGTCCCGGCGCGCGACCGGTTCCTGGCGGAGCACGTCGAGGCGCTCCGGCGGCTCGGCGCCGCGGAGACGATCCAGGTGGACGTCGCCGCCGACGACGCGTCGGTGCGTGTCGCGACCGCGAGCGCGGTGGCGGAGCGCCTCCGGGCGTCGGGACTGTTCCGGAACGTCGCGGGCCCGGCGACTCCCGAGGAGATGGGGCACACGGCCGCGACGTTCGGCGCGTCGGCCCCGCTCCTGCTCGACGCGGCCGACTACGCGGAGATCGAGGCGCGCACTCGGCCCGACGCCATCGCGGACCGGATCGACGCGGTGGCGGCGCGGCTCCTCGAGCCGGGGGGAGAAGCGCTGGAGGCCTCGTTCCGCCGCGATCCCCTCGATTTCGCGGGCGTCGCGATGCGCTCGTCGCTCGGCGGCGGAACGGCCGGCGCAGTCGGCACGGTCGCGACGATCGCGGGCATCCCGGCGTCGGCGGACGGGCGGCACGTCCTCGTCACCGCCACCGCGCTCGCGCCGATGGGCGACGAGACCGCCGGGGCCGCGATCGCGCAGGTGATGGGCGCGGCCCGCGACGCCGCGCCGCCGGGCGTCACGGTGGACTGGCTCGGAGGTCACCGGTTCTACGGCGCGAACGCCGCGGCCGTCCGGCGCGACGTCGCACTCGTCTCGACACTCGGGCTCGTCTTCGTGCTGGCGGTCGTGTCGCTGTCGTTCCGCGGGGTGCGCGGCACCGCTCTCGCCGCGCTCGCGTCGGTCGTCGGCTGCGCCGTCGGTGCGGCGGCCGCAGCCGTCTGCTTCGGCAGCGTGTCGGGCGTCGCGCTCGCGTTCGGCGGGGCGCTCTCCGGCATCTGCGTGGACTACGTCCTGCACTTGCGCGCCGCGGCCGAGACCGGCGAGACCGCCGCCCGCGCGGTGCACCGCACGTACGTCGCCGTGGCGCCGTCGGTCGCGGTCGGCGGGGTGACGTCGGCCGCGGCGTTCCTGCTCCTGCTCGCGAGCGGCGTGGAGGCGCACCGTCAGATCGGCGTGATCTCGGCCGCGGCGATCCTCGGCGCCGTGGTGTTCGCGCTGGTCCCCGCGCCGCTCCTCGCCGGGCCCGCCGCCGCCCGCGACGGAGCGTCGGTCCACCGCGAGGTGATGGACCGCGTGAGCGGCGTCGTCTGGCGACGGCTCGTCGCGCGACCGCGGGCGGCGCTCGTCGCCGGTTGCGCGCTCGTCGTCGCGTCGATCTGTGCGCTGCCGTCGCTCCAGTTCGAGCCCGACCTGCGCCGGTTCGAGTTCAAGGACGACGCGACGCTCTCGGTCGAGCGCGAGTTCGGGCGCACGTGGGGGAGCGTGCTGTCTCCCTCGCTTCTCGTGGTCCGCGCCGCCGACGCCGACGGCGCGCTGCGCGCCACCGAGGACGTGCTCGCGGTGGCCGCGGGGGGCGGGGCGCATCCTGCTCCGTGGCCCGCCGCGTCGCGACTCGTGCCGTCGCTCCGGACGCAGGACGAACGGCGGCGGCGCTGGGCCGGGTTCTGGACGACCGAGCGGCGCGAAGCGCTTCGCCGCGACCTCGCCGCGGCCGCCCGCGCGACCGGCCTCAGCCCGGCAGCGTTCGATCCGTTCCTGGCGTCGCTCGACGCGGAGCCCGCGGCGCTCACGGCGTCGGCGTGGGAATCCACGGCGCTGCGCCCGCTCCTCGAGCGACTTCTCGTCCGCACCGAGTCGCAGGTTTGGAGCGTCGTTCCGGTGCCGCGCGACGCGGCGGAACTTCGCGACGAGCGGACGATCGCGGCGGTCCGCGCGGCCGGGGCGTCGGTCCTGGGCGGACGCACGCTCGCCGCCGCGGTGGCCGAGTCCACGCGGTCCGAACTCGTCACGCTCGCGCTGCCCGCGGTCGGGGTGGTCGGCGCGCTGCTCTGGATCTACTACCGCGAGGCACGGCGTTCGGCGCTGGCCCTGCTTCCGCTCCTCGGCGGCCTGGCCGTGGCCGGCGCGGGACTCGTCGCGTGCGGCGAACCGCTCAGCCTGATGACGCTGCCGGTGGTCGTGCCGACGCTCGGGTTCGCGGTGGACTACGGCATCTTCACGATCGACGCGATGGACGAAGCCGCCGCGGACCCGCAGAACGCGGGCCGGCTCCTCGAGCGCCGCGGCGGGGGCGTGCTCTCGGCCGCGTTGACGACGGTGGCCGGCGGCGCTGCGATGCTCCTGGCGGACCATCCGGCAGTCCGGGCGATCGGGATCGCGATGGTGCTCGCCGCGACGTCCTGCCTCGTCGTGGCGTGGCTCGTGCTGCCGGGGCTCCACGGACTCGGACGGCGGCCCCGATGACGTCGCGCGATCCCGCTCTCCGCGATGCTCCCGCCATCACTGGCGCGTGGTGCGTCTCGCCGTTCGGCGACGGGCCGGACGCTCTCTTCGAGGGCTGGCTCACGGGCGCGCCGGCCTTCGGGAGTGTCCGCCGCTTCGACACGTCGGGGCTTCCGTCGCAGGTCGGCGGCGAGATGCCGGACCCGGCGGAACCCTGGCCCGGCGGACTCCGCGGGGCCGCGCACCTCGACGCGTGCGTCGTCGCGGCGTTCACGAGGAGCGGGCTGCCGCGCGGCGCTCGCGTCGCCGTGATCGTCGCGACGACGAAGGGATTCCTCGACGCGGGGCGGCAGGTCGCGGACGCGCATCCGGCGCACGACGCGGCGGCCCCGGCGCGCCGCGTCGCCGACGTGTTGCGCACGCGCTTCGGGGCCAGCGTGCCCGGACCCGGCTCCGACTTCGGGCCGCTCACGATCTCGACCGCCTGCGCGAGCGGGACGACCGCGATTGCCGTCGCCGCGGCCGCCGCCGCGGACCACGACGATGCGGGATTCGATGCGGTCGTCGTCGCGGGGATCGACTTGCTCTCGGACTTCGTCTTCCGCGGGTTTGCGGCACTCGGGGCGCTCGACGCGGCGCCCTGTCGGCCGTTCGACGTTGGCCGCGCGGGGCTCACGCCGTCGGAGGGCGCCGCGGTGATCGTCCTCGAACCCGCGCACCGCGCTGCGGCGCGGCGCGCTCCGTTGCTCGGCCGCGTCCTCGGCTTCGGACTGTCGAACGACGCCGTACACCCGACCGCTCCTGCGCGCGACGGCAGCGGGATGCTCCGCGCGATCCGCGGGGCGTTCGCTACGTCCCGGACGGAGCCCGCGCATCTGGGCCACGTCCACGCGCACGGAACCGCCACGCCGTTCAACGACGCGATGGAGATCCGCGCGCTCTCCGCTGCGCTCGGCGGCGCGGCCGTTCCCGTCACGACGCTCAAGGGATCGATCGGGCACACGTTCGGCGCGGCCGGACTCATCGAGACGATCGCGTCGCTCGAAGCGGTGCGTCGCGGCGTACTCCCGGGGATCGCGGGGCTTCGGACGCCCGAGCCGGGGCTGGACCTCGTCACGGCCCCGCGACAGCTCACGAGCCCGCAGTTCCTGAAGATCGGCGCGGGATTCGGCGGCTTCAACGCGGCGGTCGTCGTCGAAGGCGTGCGGCCGTGAGCGGCAGGGGCGCGTCGGTGGTCCGTTGCATCGCAGACGGCGTGCGCGTTCGCGTGCGGGTCGGCCGGCGCGGCTGGGTGGTCGCGGGCCGCGCCGACGCTGCGCTCGCGTCGATGACGGACGCACTCCCGACGACGGAGCGAGAGCGGTTCACACGCTGCGCGCCGTCGGCTCGGATCGCGATCCTCGCCGCGCGGACGGCGCTCATGCTGGTCGGCGCCGACGCCGCGGTCGCCGCCGGGCGCGTGCTCCTCCGCGTTCACGCCGTTCACGGTTCCGAGGACGCCGATCGCGCCTTCTGGCGGACGGCCGACCCGGTCGGGGGCGGCCTCGCGTCGCCGCAGCGGTTCGCCGCCACGCTCCCGAGCGCCGTCGCGGGCGACGTCGCGCTCGTCCTCGGGCTCCGCGGGCCCGCGTTCGTGACGACCGGGCCGTCGGCGCGGGGACGTGGCGCCCCGTGGGCCCCGCGCGGCTTCATCGCGCTCGCCGACGTCCTGCTCGACCTGACCGTGGACGCGACGACTTCTCGCGCCCTTGCCGTCTCGGTTCGGTTTCCGAGCGACGCGCGTCCCGCAGGTAGCCTCGGCGGCGTGCGATGCAGCGAGAACCGAGTGAACGGGGGCGAGACGTGACGGTCGGAGCGACCCGCGTCGCGATCGTCTCCACGGGAATCGTGACGACCGCCGGCCGCGGCGCCGACCGAACATTCGCGGCGCTTCGCACCGGCGGCGACGCCCCGCGCGCACCCCGCTCGATCCAAAGCGAGCTCGGGGGACTTTATCCCGTCTTCGAAGTGCCCGACGCGGCGTTCGGCGCGCCACCCGTGCGCCTGCCCGGCGGACGCGGACGGCGGGGGACGCGCCTCGCGCTGATCGCCGGACTCGACGCGTTCCTCGCCTCCGGCGTGCGCTTCGCGTCGGAGCGGATCGGCGTCGTCACGGGCGCGACCGTCGGCGGCATGATGCACACCGAGGACTGGGTCGAGGAGCGTGTGCGCGGCGACGCGGCGCGCGTCGCCGCGCGTCCGGCCATCCGCCACCTGCCGCTCTGGGACGCGCCGCGCGAACTCGCGCGCCGGATCGGCGCGACCGGGCCGGTCACCGCGGTGACGACGGCCTGCACGAGCGGGACGCATGCGATCGCCGTCGCGGCCGACCTGATCGTCACCGGCGCCGCGGACGTCGTCGTCGCGGGCGGAGTGGACGCGCTCGCCCGCGTGACGTACCACGGGTTCGCATCGCTCGGTCTGCTGGAACGCGTGCGGTGCCGTCCGTTCGACACGGGGCGCGCGGGGCTGAATCTCGGCGAGGGCGCGGCGTTCGTCGTCCTCGCGTCGGAGCGCGCGTTCCCCTGCGACGCCGGTCCGCCGGTGGCGTGGCTCGACGGCTGGGCCTCGACCTCCGACGCGCACCATGCGACGGCGCCGCGGCCCGACGGGAGCGGTCTCGCAGACGCGATGCGCGAAGCGATCCGTCGCGCGTCGGCGCTGCCCGCGTCGGTGGACTGGGTCCACGCGCACGGCACCGCAACCCAGAACAACGACGACGTCGAGGCCGAGGCGATCGCCGCGGTGTTCGGGGATCTGCGCCCCGCGGTGTCCAGCACGAAGCACGTCTTCGGGCACACGCTCGGCGCCGCGGGTGCCGTGTCGGCCGTGGTCGCCGTCGAGGCGATGCGTCGCGGGTTCGTGCCCGGCAACGGCCCGGTCGTCCGCGCCGCCGGAGCGCGCGACCTGGCGATCGTGCCGCCCGGAGGTCTCGAACGGACCGTGCGCCGCGTCGTCGTCAACTCGATGGGATTCGGCGGGACGAACTGCGCACTCGTGCTGAGCGGGGGCGCGCCGTGACGGACGCCTTCCCGTTCGCGGCCCGCATCGTCGGCGCCGGGTTCGTTGGCGTTTCCGACGACGGCGCGTCCGACGCCGACACGCGGCGCGCGGCCTTCGAGCCGACGGACCTGCCCGGCGGACTCGGCCGACGCCTCGGGCGGCAACCGGCCCTCGTCTTCGCCGCGATCCTGCAGGCGCTCGGCGGCGCGACGCCTGATCCGGACACGGCGCTCGTGCTCGGCACCGCGCACGGTGCGATGTCGGAGACGATCGACGTCATCGCGGGCGCGGCCAAGCACGGGGCGGCAGCGGCGTCGCCGCTGCTGTTCGCGAACTCGCTCCACAACGCGATGTCGGGCGCCGTGGGACGCGCGCTCGGGCTCCGCGGGCCGGCGGTCGTCGTCTCGAACGGCGACGCGTCGTTCCAGTCTGCGCTCGTCACGGCGATGGCGATGCTGCGGGCCGGCCACGCGCGCCGCGCGATCGTCGGGGCTTCGGACTCCGTGCATCCCGTGTACACCGAGGGGCTGCGCCGCGTCGGACTCCTGCCCGCGCCGGGGCGGCCCGCCTACGCGGGCGGCGAGGGCGGCGGCGCTCTTGTGATCGAAGCCGCGGCTGCCGGCGACGTTCGCACGGCCGTCACGCACGCCGCATTCGGAGAAGCGGTACCGCGCAGCGGACGTCTCGCGGCCGCGCAGTCGATGACGTCGGGCGAGCGTCGCGACGCCGCGCGGCACAGCGCCGTGTGGGAGCGTGTGCGGGCCGCGTTCGACGGGCCGCACCCGGAGCCGGCGCACGCGGCCGCGCGGTTCGGCACGTTCGGGAGTCTCTGCGCGGTGGCCGTCGCAGCGGAGGCGATCCGTCGCTTCGACTGCGACGCAGTCGGGGGCGCGACCGCGTTCGTGCAGGCGTCGCTCCGCGCGCCGCCGACGGTCGTCGTCGTCGGCGGTCACGGCAGGTGATCTGACGATGCGGATCGTCTGGATCGGGTTCGCAGCGCTCGCGGCGGGCGTGACCTGCGCCGTCCTCGTGCCGCGGCCCGCGGCGACGTGGATCGCGTCCGCGCTGCTCGTCGCGTTCGTGGCGGCGGTCGTCCGCGGCGTGGCGTCGATGCGGTCGTCCCTGATCGAGCGGACCGCGTGGCGGAGCGGCGACCTCGATGACCGGCGCATCGCGCTGACGTTCGACGACGGACCGCATCCGGTGTGGACGCCGCGCGTTCTGGACGCACTGCGCGCACGCGGCGTTCGGGCCACGTTCTTCGTGGTCGGCGCCAATGCGCGGCGGCACCCGGAACTCGTGCGGCGAATGGTCGAGGAGGGCCACGACGTCGGCTGTCACGGCGACTCGCACTCTCCGTGGACGGCGTTCTTCCCGCGTGGTCGCATGGAACGCGAGGTCGTCGCGTGTCTCGACGCCGTGCGCGCGGCGGCCGGCGTCACGCCGCGCCTCCACCGGCCGCCGTACGGGCTCCGGAGCCCCGCGCACGCGGGCCTCGCGGCGCGGCAGGACCTCGTCGTCGTCGGGATGGCGCGGCGCGGGCACGACAAGGACGCGGGCGCGACGGCCGACGCGGTGTCGGCGGCGGTGACTGCCGCCGCGCGCCCCGGCGAGATCCTCGCGCTCCACGACGGCGACGAGCACGGCCGCGAGGACGTCGCGTGCGCGGCGGCCGGGGCGCTGCCCAGCGTGCTCGACGCACTCGTCGCGCGCGGGCTCCGTCCGGTCGCCGTCTCGGATCTGCTCGGCGAACGGCCGTACCGCGAGAGCGCACGCCGCGGCTGGACCGGTCGGACGCATGGGGGACGCGCGGGGAACGGGTTCTTCGTGTTCGTCGTGCGCACGTTCGGCACCGGCGCGGCGGTCGTGCCGCTCGCGCTCGTCGCTGCCTGGTTCACCGCGTTCAAGGGTGAGGCGCGACGCGCGTCCATCGCGTTCCGGCGGCGGATCCACGGGCGTGCGGCGTGGCCCGTCGAACTCGTCTGGACGTGGCGGCACTTCTTCACCTACGGCCGCACGCTGCTCTGGCGCGTCGCGGCGCTGCACGGCGCGAGGGCGCCCCGCGTCGAGCACGTCGGGTACGACGCAGTCCGCGCGTGCATCGACGCTCCGGGGCCGATCCTGCTCGTCTCCGGGCATCTCGGCGACTGGTCGGGCGCGTGCCGGCGGCTCGTCTCCGAGACGTCGGCGCGGCCGCTCGCCGTTGTCGCCTTGCGCGGCACGGGACTCGGTCCGCACCAGGTGCAGGAGCAGTCCGGTGACGCGAAGTACCGGCTCATCGACGTCGAGGGCGGCTCGACGCGCATCGGGATCGAAATCGCGTCGGCGCTCGCGGCGGGCGGCGCCGTCGCGATCCACGCGGACCGCACGATGGACGACGATCGCGGCGTGCGCGTGCCGTTCCTCGGCGGCGAAGCGCTGTTCCCGTCGGGCGTGTGGAAGGTCGCGATGGTCACGGGCGCGCCGGCGGTCGTCTACTTCGCGATCCCGCTCGCCGCCGACCGCGTCCGCATCCACTCGTACGGTCCGGTGCGCGTGCCGAAGCCGGAGCGCGGGGGGCGCGACGAAGCCGTGCGGCGGGCGGCCGCGGAGTTCGCGCGGCACCTCGAGACGTGCGTACGCCTTCACCCGCTGCACTGGGGGAACTTCCACGACGTGTGGGGCGGCGCGTGAGCGGCGTCCGCGCGTGCGCCGTGATCCCGGTGTTCGACCACGGGGCGACCGTGGGGCGGATCGCCGACGGCGCGTCGCGTCACGTCGAACTCGTCATCGTGGTGGACGACGGCAGCCGCGACGGCGGCGGCGACGCGGCGCGTCGCGCGTCGGAGATCGCCGCGCGCGGGGGCCGTCGGATCGAGGTACTGACGCTCGCGGAGAACCGCGGGAAGGGCGTGGCGCTCGCGACCGGACTGCGACGCGCGGCCGAACTCAGGTTCACGCACGCAGTCACGCTCGACGCCGACGGACAGCACCGCCCTTACGACATCCCCGCGCTGCTCGCAGCGTCGGCGGAGGATACGGGCGCGATCGTCGTCGGCGCCCGCGACCTCGGTGCGCCCGAGGTTCCGCGCGGGAGCCACGTCGGACGCTGGATCTCGAACTACTGGGTCCTGCGCACGACCGGGTTCGACCTGCCCGACACGCAGTCGGGGTTCCGCGTGCTGCCCGTCGCGGCGGTCACCGCGCTGCCGCTGCGGTGCGAGCGGTACGACTACGAAGTCGAGATCCTGGTGCGGGCGGCGTGGGCCGGCTGCCCGCTCCGTTCCGCGCCGATCGACGTCGTGTACCCGCCGCGCGCGGAACGTGTGAGCCACCTGCGGCCGTGGTCCGACAACGTCCGGATCTCGTGGACGTACACACGCCTCGCGCTGCGGCGGCTCCTGCCCGACGCTGCGGCGTGGCGCGAGGCCCGCGCGCAGGTCCGATCGACGCTCCGGCTCCGCGACGCGATGCGATCGGTGCGCGAGATGGCGCGCCAGGGCACGCGGCCGTCGGAGCTCGCGCTCGCCGTCGCGGCCGGTGCGTTCGTCGGGGCGTCACCCCTGTGGGGCCTCCACGGCGCGCTGACGATCTACGTCTGTCTCCGCCTGCACTTGAACGCGATCGCCGGGTTCGTCGGGAGCAACGTGAGCCTGCCGTTCCTCGCGCCGTACCTGGTCTTCGCATCCGTCCAGTGCGGCCACGCGCTGTTCCACGGCGCCTGGCTCCGGGCCGATCCCGCGACGTTCGGACTCGCCGACGTCCCGAACGCGCTCGGCTGGTATCTCGTCGGATGGCTCCCCGTGGCGTTGACGCTCGCGGTGGTGCTCGGCACGGCGACGCTCGTCGTCGCGAGCGTCGTTCGGAGGCGGCCGTGACGGGGCACCGCCCGCGCCGACTGTTCAGCGTGGCGGTGTACGCGTGGTTCATCGCCGCGATCGCGGTGTACGCCGTGATCGGCGTGCTGCTCCTGCCCTGGACGGCGCTCTTCGACCGCGACCGGCGCGTCGCCGCGCGGCTCGGGAGCTGGATCGTGCGGAGCACGCTGCGCGTTCCGTGCGGATGGCGCACCGCGAGCCGTGGCATCGCGTCCGTGGACCTGCGACGTCCGGCCGTCGTCGTGATGAACCACCGCTCGATCGCCGACATCGCGATCGCCGTGGCGCTCCCCGGCGCGCCGCGGACACCGTGTTCGACCCGGCGGACCTCGCCGACGTGCGACGGATGCTCGATCACACGGAGGGACTCGTGCGCCGCGGCGTGCCGGTGCTCTTCTTCCCCGAGGGCGCGCGTCAGACCGGCGCGGAACTCGGACGCTTCGAGGGCGGCGCATTCGAGGTCGCGATGCGCTGCGGCGCGGACGTGCTCCCCGTCGTCGTCCGGCGCACGGGCGACCTCGTTCCGCGCGGGTCGCTCGTGTTCCACGACGTCGAGGTCACGGTCACGCCGCTCGAACGGGTTCCGGCGGGGACGGACCGCGCGGCGCTCGTGAAGCGCGTCCGCGACGCGATGCGCGCCGTGTTCGAAGCGGCGTGAGTCAGGGCGCCGCGAGTGCCGTGAGACGGTCGCGCTCCGGACCCGGGACGGGCTGGCGCGCGAGTCCGCGAGCCGCCGCCGCACGCGCTTCGTCGCGCCGCCCGAGCGCCACGAGCGCCTCCGCGACAGCGAGGAGCGCCTCGGGGATCGACGCGGTCAGCTCGTCGGCGCGTCGCGCCATCGTGAGCGCACCGTCGGCGTCGCCGTCGGCACGCGCCGCTTCCGCGGAACGCAGCAGGAGACGGGCCTCGTCGACGCGCGCTGCAGCCCCGTTGTCGATCGACGGCGCGATCGACGGCCCCGGGACGCGCACGTTGGCCGGGCCGTTCGGCCGCACGCCGCGCAGGAACGACGCGATGTCGTAGGCGACGAACTCCCCGGTCCCGCGCGGCGCCTTCGAGACGTGCAGCACGCCGGCCGCCGCGTCGTACACGACGGCGTGCGCCGCGTTGAGCGCCGCGATCGACGATCGGTTCCCGGTGCCGACGTCGGCTCCGCCGAGTCCGGCGCGGTCCCGCAGCATCGCGGCGGCCCGCGGTGCGTCGATGCGCCCGGCCGCGGCGGAGACGAGTTCCTCCATGCGCCGCTGCCGCACCGGGCCGCTCCCGGCGCGCTGCGTCGCGCGCACGACGGCGTCGTCCCGCCACTCCGTGGCGCGGAGCGAGTTCGCCACGACGAGCGTGTCGCCCGTCTGCGGCACGACGACCGTGCGGTCCGGGTCGGTTTCCACCGCCGCGGAACGGCCCGTCTCCGACTCCGCGACGAGCACGATCGCCGCGGCGTGGTCCGGCGTGCGACGGAACCGCGCGGCGACGTCCTCAATCGTCCGGTCGTGCATCAGTGCGTCGCGGAGGAGGAACGGCACGGGCGTGCCGGGCCGCGGCCACCGCGTCCGCTCCGTGCGCGCCGCGTGGAGCATCACGACGAGTCCGTGCTCGTTCACCCCGCTCACGACGCCGAGCATCCCCGCCCACGACACCGCGACGTACCGCGCGCCGCCGTCCGGCGCGACGAACTGGACGAGCTTCCGCTCGTCGAACACCGCGCCCGCCTCGAAGTCGCAGTTGCGCGCGACGACGAGCGACCCCGACGCGGTGGCCGCGCCCGACGCCGCGAACGACGTGCAGCCGATCTCCGCCTCGACGATCCCAGCCTCGGCCATCGCCTGACCCGTGTCGTAGAGCGTCTGGTAGAAGAGCGCTCGGTGGAACTCGGGGAACGCGGCGGCGGGCCCGCCGCGTGGGAGCCGGTCGAGTTCCTGCGCCAGCGCGGCCGTCTCGATCTGGTAGGGGAGCTCGACGTGCCGCTGCAGGTCGCGGAACGCGAACAGCACGCCCTTCCGGACGAAGTACCGGCGGAGCGCGCCGGGCAGCAGGCGGTCGAGCTCGCGGAAGAGCGTGTCCTCCTGCGCAGCGAGGTCGTCGCGGCAGAGCGCCGCCATCGCGTGGCCGCGAGTTGCGGGGCTGCCTTCGAGGTGGATCTCGCCGATCCCCGGCTCACGGTGGACCCACGCGTTCCCGCACCGCCGCACGCCGCCCGGCGCGTCCTCGACGGCGCAGCGGAGCCCCGGGTCCGCGGGATCGAGCGCCGGCGGGACGTAGATCCCCGCGCTCTCGACCCACGCCGCGAACGCGAACCACGCGACGACGAGCGCGCCGGACGTCCACGCGGCGATCCGCGCGACCCGCGGGATGCGGCGCTTGACGGGCGGGCGCGCCTCCCGCCCGGCCGTCACTTCCGTGACGCCACGACGTGGTCGGTGAGCGTGCCGAGGTTCGCGAGGGCCTTGTGGCCGGCGTCACCGTCGCGGATCGAGACGCCGAACTCGCGCTCAAGCGCCACGACGAATTCGAGCACGTCGAGCGAGTCCGAGAGCAGGGCCCCGCCCACGCACGGCGTGGCGTCGGAGACCTCGCCGATCTCCGCGGCGGTGCGACGCGTGATGTCGCACATCATCGCGACGAGTCGGTCGCGCACCTGGTCGCGCGACGGAGAGGGGCCGGTGGTGCTCATCTGCGCGGATGCTATCGACGCGGCCCGGAGACGGCGTGAAAGACGACGTCCCGGCGCGCGTCGGACGCCGTCCGGCCGTCCGCTTGAACCGCGGCGGCCCCGACGGGCTGGTCCTATACTCCGCGCGCGGCCCGGGCGCTTCCGTGGAACGGTGGCCGAGACCGAGGAGGCGCGGAACGTGGCGGACGAGACCTTCGACGTGGTCGTGATCGGCGGCGGCCCGGCGGGGTCGATGACCGCGGGGCTCCTCGCACGCGCCGGGCGCCGCGTCGCCGTCGTCGAGAAGGAGACGTTCCCGCGCTTCCACATCGGCGAGTCGATGCTCGCGCACTCGCTGGAGGTGCTCGAACGGGCCGGGGCCCTCGACCGCGTCCGCGCGAAGGGGTTCACGCGGAAGGACGGCGCCGTATTCGTCTCGCACGACGGCACGCGCCGCGCGCGATTCGACTTCTCGGAGGGTGACCCGGCGAGCCGGTTCCCGCACGCCTACCAGGTGGACCGCGCGACGTTCGACGCGGTGCTGCTCGACTGGGCGCGCGACTGCGGCGTCGACGTGCGCACGGGCACCGAGGCGTCGGACCTGCGGCGCCGCGGCGGTGCGGCGACGGCGAGCGTCCTCGCGGCCGGCACGCGGTTCCACGCGCGATTCGTGGTGGACGCCGCGGGGCTCGAGGCGTCGGCCGCGCGGCTGCACGGGTGGTCGTCGGACGCGTTCGTGCGGGACCGTGTGGGCCTCTTCGGCCACTTCCGGCTCGCGCGGCCCGCGGCGTCGAGCGTGGACGTCGCCCGGCCGGGCGACATCGTGATCGTCGAGGACCCGACGTCGTGGACGTGGTTCATCCCGCTGCGGGACGACATCACGTCGGTCGGATTCGTCCTGCCGATCGCGGAGCTCGAGACGCTCGACGGCACCTCGCCCGAGGAGCGATTCCGGTCGATGGCGCGGCGCGTCCCGGAGGCGGGGCGCCTCCTCGCCGGCGCGGAGCACCGCTCGCCGATCCGCGGCATCCGCTCCTACGGCCGCGCGACGGGCCGGATGCACGGCGACGGCGTGGTCCTCACGGGCGACGCGGGCGGCTTCCTCGACCCCGTGTTCTCGTCGGGCATCTGCCTCGCGCTCGGGAGCGCCGAGCGGCTCGCCGCGGCGCTCGACCGCGCGATCGGCGACGCGGCCGCGGAGACCGAGGCCCTCGACGCGTACGAAGCGTCGGTCCGGCGCGCGTTCGGCGCCGTTCAGCCGTTCGTGGACCACTGGTACCGCGGCACGCTGAAGACGCTGCTGTTCCGGTCGCAGGACAACGAGATCGTCCGGCGCCGCGTCACGTCGATCCTCGCGGGCGAGTTCTGGGATTCGCCGAACCCGTTCGCGACCGAGGGCGACCGCTGGATCCGCGCGCTCGCGGCCACCGTCGAACCCCGGGCCGGCGCCTGATGGGGGACGGGTTCGACGCCGTCGTCATCGGCGCGGGCGTCTCCGGGCTGACGGCGGCCTGCGAGCTCGCACGCGGCGGGATGCGCGTCGTCGTCCTCGAGCAGCACAGCGTCCCGGGCGGACTCATGCAGCGGTTCCGCCGCCGCGGCATCCCGTTCGACACAGGCTTCCACTACCTCGGCGGCGCGGGCGAGGGCGGGCCGCTTCGGCCGTATCTTGAGCACCTCGGCATCCTCGACCGGATCGAGCTCGAGCCGTTCGACCCGGACGGGTTCGACGAGGTGGTCCTCCCGGGGCGGCGGTTCGCGTTCCCGCAGGGGATCGACCGGACCGTCGCTTCGCTCGTCGCCGCGTTCCCTGCGGACGCGGCCGGCATCCGCGCGTACCTCGCGATCGTCGCGGCGTTCGTGGCCCGTCACGCGGAGCCGATCCGGAGCGCGGAAGCCCCAGGGACCGCCGACGCGACCGGCGCGCCGCCGCCCGCGGTCCACGAGTCCGAACCGCTCGCGTCGGTGCTCGACCGGCTCGTGCGCGACGCGGACCTGAAGGCGGTGCTCGCGGCGCACACGCTGCTGTACGGCGTTCCGGCCGTTCGTGCGCCCATCGCCGCGCACGCGGTCATCAGCGGCTCCTACCTGCACTCGGCGCACGGCGTGCGCGGCGGCGGCGACGCCTTCGCCGCGGCGCTCGTCGCCCGTCTCGGCGAACTCGGCGGCACGCTGCGGTTGCGATGCGGCGTGCGGCGGGTCGTCTCCGACGGTCGCGACGTGCGCGGCGTCGAGACCGACGCGGGCGAGGTCGTCACGGCCCCGCTCGTCGTCTCGACCGCGCACCCGTCGGTCACGCTCGGCCTGCTCGGCGACGCGGCCGTCCCGGAGCGGCACCGCCGGAACGTCCGCGCGCTCACCGACACCGCCGGCGCGCTCCTCGTCCACGCGGTGGTACGCGGCGTGGCGCCGGCCCCGCTCCGCCGGAACCGCTTCTGGTTCGCGAGCGCCGACGCTGCGCGCGACGACCTGCCCCCGTGGTTCCGCGCGGGGGACCGTCCGCCTCAGGTCACCGTGCTGCCTGCGTCCGCGGCGCCGCAGGCCGCGGGCGACACGGTGTTCCAGGCGCTCTGCCCGATCCCGCCGGGCGACGCCCCGGACGCCCAGGAGGGCGCCGCGTGGGAAGCCGCGAAGCGCGGCGCGGCGACGCGGGCCGCCGCCGTCGCGGCCGCCTGCGAGCCCTCGTGGGAGGGACGGATCGAGGTCGTCAACGTGAGCACGCCGCGCGCGACCGAGCGCTACGTGCGCTCACCCGGCGGGAGTTCCTACGGCACGGCGTGTACCGCCGGGCAGTGGCGGACGCCGAAGTTCGCGCCGACGTTCGGACTCCGCGGATTCGTCGTGGCGGGCCAGAGCGTCACGCTGCCCGGCGTGTACGGCTGCATCGCCACCGCGGTCGCCACGGCGCGGCACGCGCTGCGCGGGGCCCCGTGATGGCCGTGCTGGACCGCGGCGACACGGCCACCTACGATGTGTGAACTTCGGATGACCGAAGAAAGGAGACTCCGCGAATGAAGGTTCTCAAGCTCGTTCCCGTGCTCGCGCTCATGGGCCTCGCGACCGCTTGCCAGGGCGTGCCGCTCCAGACCGACTCGCCCGTCCAGTCCGGCGAGACCGTCATCGGCGAGGTCGAGGGTTCGTCCACCGGCATCATGCTCCTCGGGTTCATCCCGATCGGGCAGAACCAGCGCTTCCAGGTCGCGTACGACCGCGCCCTGGCCGGTGCGCCTGGCGCCACGCGACTCGCGAACGTCCGCATCTCCGAGAACTGGTTCTGGGCGTACGTCCTGAACGGTTACTCGACGACCATCCACGGCACCGCCGTCAAGCGGTAGCCCGCCAGGTCTTCCGGCGCCCGCCGTCCCCCGACGGCGGGCGCCGCTGTTTGGATCGCCCGTTCCGGAGCGCTACCCTTCGCCGCTGCGTCCGGTCCTGCGGTCGCGCGACTCGCACCCCAACGCTCCGGAGCACCCGCACGATGGACGCCGCAGATCCCGAACGCATGAAGTGGGTGACGGACGTGCTCACCGGCCCGTTCGAGGTCCCGGTCGCGTCGATCACGCCCGACGCTCGTCTCCGCGAGGACCTCGGGCTCGAGAGCCTCGACCTGGTGGACATGGTCCTCGAGATCGAGCGCCGCGTCGGGCGGCGGCTTGAGAACGAGGACGTCTCCTCGATCCGCACCGTTGCCGACGTGATCGCCCTGGTGCAGAAGCTCGAGGCCACGCCGGCCTGAGCGGCGGTGCGCACGACGTCGATGCGTGTCCTGCTCGTCTCCGGCAATCGCGAGCGCCAGCCGCAGAGCGTCCTGCCCCTCGGCATCGGATACGTCGGCGCGGCGCTGCGCCCGCGCCACGAAGTCGCCGCGGTCGATTTGTGCTTCGAGGACGACCCCGTCGCGGCGCTCGTCCGCGCCATCGAGAGCGTCCGCCCCGACATCGTCGGCCTGTCGATGCGGAACCTCGACAGCAACGCGTACGTCGGCCGCGATGCGATCGTCGGCGCGTACGGCGCGTACGCCGACGCGATCCGCGCGGCGACGCACGCCCGGCTCGTCGTCGGCGGGTCCGGGTTCTCGCTCCAACCGCGGGCGATGACGGAACTCCTCCGGCCCGACCACGGCGTGCTCGGCGAGGGCGAGAACGCGATGGCGTGGCTCGTGGATCGGCTCGCCGCGGGCGACTCCGCGCCGGCGTTCGTCCGAGCGGGGGCCGACGGCGCGCCGGGCGCCGCCGTACTCGACCGGCTCGCGCCGCCCGCGCGCGACCTCTACGACCGTCGCCACTTCGAGCAGAACGGCGGCACGGAGAGCGTGCAGACGAAGCGCGGATGCGCCTTCACCTGCGCGTACTGCGACTACCCCGACCTCGAGGGCCGGACGGTCCGGATGCGCGACCCGGAGGCCGTGGCCGACGAGATGCAGGCGCTCGCGGCGAGCCCGGGCGTTCGCTGCATCTTCGTGGTGGACAGCGTGTTCAACGTGCCGCCCCGGCACGCCGAGGCGATCTGCCGTGCGCTCGTCCGGCGCGGATCGCGCATCCCGTGGGTCTGCTACGCGACGCCCGCGGGGCTCTCCGACGCGCTCGTCGCGTCGATGGCCGCAGCGGGATGCGTCCGCGTCGAGATCGGCGCGGACTCGGGAACGGCCGAGGGGCTGAAGCGACTGCGGAAGCCGTTCCGTCTGGACGACATCGAGGCGGCGCACCGGCGCTGCGCGGACCACGGCATCCGCGACTGCCACACGTTCGTGCTCGGCGGGTTCGGGGAGTCGCCGGACGACGTCCGGCGGACGCTCGACTACGTGGACCGCGTGGACCCGGACGTGGCGGTCTTCATGGTGTTCCAGGAGCAGCGCGAGGACGTCGGCGTGTCCGTGTCGCGCCACCGCGCGGCGATCCTCGACCTCGTCGGACGCGAGGCCGCGAGCCGCCCGGGCTGGTCCGTCCCGGAACTCGGCATCCGCACCGGCGACGCCGTCCGCGTGCCCGGCCGCGGCCGAGTCCCCGCCGGGCCGCCGTGGCTCAGCCTCGCGCGATTCAGGCGGATCGCGCCGTGGCTCGGCGTGCCGCACGCGGGCTGACGCGGCGCACGAATCGGAACGGGGGCACGGCCCGCGGCCGCGCCCCCGTCGTCACGTTCTGGTCCTCGACTACTTCGTGCCGCCGATCTGCGTCATGTTGAAGCCGAACAGGTTGCCGAAGAAGCCCCAGAAGCTCGTCCAGTCCGCGGCGGACGAGGTGACGTTCGTGATCTTGCCGCCGGCCGGGACCTTGTCCAGCGCGGCCTGCTGGTCGTCGCCGGGGATCGCGATGCCGATGATGCGGAAGCTCTCCGCGTGAGCGACGAACGTGCCGTTGCTCTCGCGGACGCCCGCGCAGCCGGCCAGAGCGACGAGCGAAACGGCGCACATCGTGACGAGCGACTTGCGAACCATGAGTGCCTCCGAGCGAGTTGGCGCCTCGCGATGCAGGGCCGAACGGCACCTTCGCGAGCCGCAGTCCTTGTACGAAGACTCATGCTAGCTTTGCAGCGTGTTCGCATGACGCGAGTTTCGCGCGTCCGACGTTTCGAACTCCGCCGGCGATCGCCCTGCGGCGATCCGGTCCGGCGTGCCGCTGCTACAGCTCGCCGCGCGCCAGCTTCTCCCGGATCTTCGGGATGATGTCCTTCGTCATCGCGTCGAGGCCGTACTTCGGGCACCAGTCCCAGTCGGCGCGGGCGACGGTGTCGTCGAGGGAACGCGGCCACGAGTCGAGGATGGCCTGGCGCCACTCGACGGGCTTGAAGGTGATCTTCACGCCGGGGACGGCCGCGGCGACGACCTCTGCGAACTCGCTCGCGAGGGGGCTGAATCCCTGGATGTTGTAGGTGCAGCGCTTGCCGAGCCGCTCGCGCGGGGCCTCGGCGACGCCGATCAGACCGTCGATCGCGTCGGGCATGTACATGAACGGGATCTTCGAGTCGGGGCGGCAGAAGGCCTCGTACCGGCCGAACTTGATGCCGTCGGTGTACATGTAGAGGGCGTAGTCGCTCGTGCCCTGGCCGGGCTTGCCCGCGCTGATGAGACCGGGGAACCGCACGGAGCGGAAGTCGGTCCAGCCGCGCGCGGTGTAGTACTCGCCGAGCAGTTCGCCCGCGACCTTCGTGACGCCGTACATCGTGCGGGGGCGCATCGGGACTTCGTTCGGGACGGGGTCGGGGAGGCCGGGCCCGAACGCGGCGATCGTGCTCGCGAACGCGACGCGCGGGACCTTCTCCTCGCGGCAGGCCTCGAGGACGTTCCACGTGCCCGTCTGGTTGACGAGGTAGCAGAGCTGGGGCTTCTCCTCGCCGCCCGACGAGAGGATCGCCGCGAGGTGGTAGACGACGTCCGGCCGCGCGGACTGAATCGCGCGGCGCACGGCCGCAGCGTCCGTGACGTCCACCTTGTGCCAGCGGACCGACGCGTCCACGGTGGACGGCCGGTCCGCGATGTCGCTTCCGTGGACCTCGCAGCCGCGCTCGCGGAGCGCCGCGATGAGATCGACGCCGACCTGTCCGCCGGCTCCGGTGATGAAAGCCCTCGTCGTCATGGGTTCTTCCTCAGTCCCGGCGTGAGCGAACGCGACGCGGCTTCCGCGCGGAGCGCGGCCGCAACGTCAGCGACGGGCA
Organism: Planctomycetota bacterium; assembly: GCA_021414065.1. Taxonomy (GTDB): domain Bacteria; phylum Planctomycetota; class JAJSAM01; order JAJSAM01; family JAJVHW01; genus JAIOPE01. Next base: position 13,753 of record JAIOPE010000005.1, on the reverse strand, counting down.
GGGCGCCGAGGTCCGTGCCGTCGCGCAAACGCACCGCCACCTCGGAGGTCTCCGCTTCGCGGTCACCGATCACGAGGACGTACGGCACCTTCCGGATCGATGCGTTCCGGATCTTCTTCCCGAGCTTCTCGTTGCTCCAGTCCACCGACGCGCGGATGTCGGCGTCGCGGAGGACCTTCAGCGCGGCCGCCGCTGCGCCCGCGTGGCGCTCCTCGGAGACCGGCACGATGATGGCCTGCTCCGGCGCGAGCCAGAGCGGGAACGCGCCAGCGAAGTGCTCGATCAGGATGGCGAAGAACCGCTCGATCGAACCGTAGATGGCGCGGTGGATGACGACCGGCCGCTTGCGCGTGCCGTCTTCGCCCGTGTATTCGAGGTCGAACTTCTCGGGGAGCGAGAAGTCGAGCTGGCAGGTGGCCGTCTGGTGGCCGCGCCCGATCGCGTCCTTGATCTTGAAGTCGATCTTCGGGCCGTAGAACGCGCCGTCGCCGGGGTTCAGCTTGAACTGGTAGCCGCCCGAGCGGAGCGCCTGCTCGAGCGAGCCCTCGGCCTGGTCCCACATGGCGTCGGTGCCCGTGCGGTCCGCCGGACGCGTCGCCAGGAACATCTCGATCTCGGTCATGCCGAGCTCGCCGTAGACCTCGTGGATCAAGTCCAGGATCCCGCGGATCTCGAGTTGCACCTGATCGAGCGTGCAGAAGACGTGCGCGTCGTCCTGGACGAACGACCGAACGCGGGTCATCCCGGAGAGAGCGCCCGATTCCTCGTAGCGGTGGCAGAGCCCGAACTCGGCGAGACGGAACGGTAGGTCGCGGTAGCTGCGGAGCCCCTGCGAGAAGACGAGCGCCGCGCCGGGGCAGTTCATCGGCTTGACGGCGAAGTCGCGCTCTTCGATCTGCGTGACGTACATGTTCTGGCGGTAGTGGGCCCAGTGGCCCGACCGCTTCCAGAGGTCCGCGTTCATGATGTGCGGTGTGCGCGCCTCGACGTAGTCGCGGCGGCGCAGCTTCCGGCGCATCTCGGTGATGAGCTCGTTGAAGACGATCGTGCCGTTCGGCATCCAGAGCGGGAAGCCCGGGGCCTCGGGCAGGATGCGGAACAGGTCGAGTTGCACGCCGACCTTGCGGTGGTCGCGTTTCTCGGCCTCCTCGAGCCGCTTCACGTACGCCTTCAGTTCGTCCCTTTCGAAGAACGCCGTGGCGTAGATGCGTTGCAGTTGCTCGCGCTTCGAGTCGCCGCGCCAGTAGGCGCCGGCGATCGACATGATCTTGAACGAGGCGAGGCGGCCGGTGGACGGCAGGTGGGGGCCGCGGCACAGGTCCGTGAACTCGCCCTGGCGGTAGAAGCTGACGGTCTCGCCCTCGGGGAACGACGAGATCAGTTCCTGCTTGAACTTCGACTTCGCGCGGTCGGCTCGCACGATCGCGAGAGCGTCCTCGCGGTCCTTCGCCTCGATGCGCACGATCGGCAGGTTCTCGCGCCGGATCGCCTCCATCAGCTCCTCGATCTTCGGGAGGTCCTCGGGGACGAGCTGGCGGGGCAGGTCGAAGTCGTAGAAGAAGCCCTCTTCGATCACGGGGCCGATCGCGAACTCCACTTGGTCGAGACCGAAGTGGCGCGCGACCGCCTGTGCGAGGACGTGCGCCGAAGTGTGCCGCAGCACTTCCAGCGCCTCGGGGCTTCCGGGGAGGACCGGCTCGAGCGTCGCGTCGCCGCCGATCGGCCGCGAGACGTCCACGACCTCGCCGTTCACCTTTGCGGCGACGGCTTTCTTCCACGCGGGCGCCCCAGCCGGAGCTGGGCCGCCGGCCGTCTCGGCCACGAGCTCGGCGAAGATCTGAGCCGCCGTAGTGCCCGCGGGTCTCTCGACGACGCGGTCTCCGGGCAGGCTGATCCTCGACATGGCTCGCTCTCCGTTTCCGCCGAAGCGGCTGCGACAATTCGCAATCGGCGATGATACGTCGGGCCGCAACGGGCGGGGAAGATCGGCGCACCCGCCGGACCGCGATACCCTCTCGCCCCGTGACCACGACCGACGCCGCGATCCTCGGGCTCGTCCAGGGGCTGACGGAGTTCCTGCCCGTCAGTTCGACCGCGCACCTGCTCATCGCGCAGAAGTGGCTCGGACTCGCGAAGACCGACCTGCACCTCGAGGTCGCGGCGCACCTCGGCACGATCCTCGCCGTCGTCCTGTACTACCGGCGCGAGCTCCTGCAGTACGTCCGCGAGACGATCACCGGCGGGCCCGGACGGAAGAGCGTGGCGCTCGTGGTCGTAGCGACGGGGATGCTCGCCGTCGTGTTCGTCGCGCGGAAGGCGTTCCCCGCGATCAAGGAGTGGCGCCTCGACGCGCACATGGCGACCGCGGGGCTCATCGGGGTGGGTGTGTTCCTCCTCGGGACACAGTTCGCGCGGAGGCGCTCGGCCACCCCGGTCGGCGGCGCGGCTGCGGCGCGCAGTGCGGCCGGCGAGGCTGCCGCGGCCGGCGACATCGGCTGGCTCGACGCGGTCGCGATGGGTCTCGGCCAATGCGTCTCCGCGATCGTGCCCGGGTGGTCCCGGTCGGGGTCCACGATCGGTACGGCGCTGTTTCGCGGCGCAGGGCCCGAGCAGGCTGCGAAGTTCAGCTTCCTGATGTCGATCCCCGCCGTGCTCGCCGGCGCGCTGGCCGACATGAAGGAGGAGCCCTTCAGCCGGAACGAGGACCTCGCGGGGCTGGCGATCGCGGGCGGCGTGGCGTTCGTCTCGGGACTGCTCGCAATCCACGCGCTGCTCCGGATCGTCGGCCGCGGGCGGCTCTCGTGGTTCGGGCCGTACTGCATCGCCGTCGGCGTGCTCGCCAGGTTCCTGATCGTGTGACGTCCGCCGTCTTCGCAACCGTTGCACGGACTGCGCGCCCTGCGTGAAATGCCGAGTGCGGCGACACAGTTAACGAAGACGCACGAGTGCACATCCCCTCGTGCGACGCTTGTGATTCAGGTTATCATTGACGGGATGTTTCCGTCGCTTGGCTGCGCCGCCCGGGCTCCCGCCTACGTTTGACGCAACTGTTGACGCAACCATTGACGCAACGCGTGACGTTCCTCCGGAGATGCTCATGACGCCCATCCAACGCATTCGGGTTCTCCTCGCCGCGGTCTTCGCCGTGGTGTGTTCCTCCGCGGCGCTCGCCCAGGACTACACGGCTGCGTTCCTGACCAGCTCGTCGGCGTACCAGACGCCCCCGGGCAACCAGAAGACGATCCCCGTCAACGGGGCGACGGCCCCGGGGCCCGGCGGCTCGTTCGTGACACTGCCGTTCGAGTTCCCGTTCTACGGCGTGAAGTACTCGCAGGTCTGGGTGTGCTCGCAGGGGTTCATCCAGTTCGGCGTGACGGGCGCGAGCGGGTCGCTCCAGTACCTGAACGCGTCCTGGCCGCCGTCGGGCACCGAGGACGGCATGTGCGCCGTGCTCTGGGACGACCTGAACGTGGACCCGTCGAACGGCGGTCGCGGAGCCGTTCAGCACTGGACCATCGGTACGGCTCCGAACCGGACGTGGATCGTGTCGTGGGAGGGCATCCCGGTCTACGGCGCCGGCGCCAGCTCGGCCGTCACGCCGCAGATCCAGCTTTACGAGGCCACCGGCCGCATCATCTTCGCCTACAAGTCCGACACCGGCGGCGCGTGGACCGGCCTCTCCTACTCTGCGGGCATCGACGCCCCTTCGACGACGACGCTCGACGCGCGGTCGCAGGCCGGCGGATGCGTGCTCACGGGCTTCTTCAATCCACAACCGACGATCACGGCGTCGTCGAACCTCTCCGGCCACCCGATCCGCGACGTCCAGTTCACGCCGTTCCAGTACACGTACTCGGGCACGGTGACGTACGACCGACTCCTCGCGACGGGAACGGGCATCAACGGGGTGCAGTCGGGCGTGCCGCTCTCCGGGCTGACTGTGGAGCTGCGCCGACAGGACGGGTCGCTCGGCTTCAAGTCCACGACCGACTCGAGCGGCGCGTTCTCGATCACGTCCACAGGCGCCGACCGTTCGAAGCTCGGCTCGCTGGTGGTCGTCGCTGAGAACCCGTCGTGCGTCATCCGAGCGGCGTCCACCGCAGGCGCGACCATTCAGTCGTACACGCTGCAGGCGAACGTGGCGCTCAACGCCGGTCTCGCGATCGGCGCGCGCAACATCGGCTCGACGCAGGACGCGACGGGCGACCTGCGCGCGGCGCTCAACATCGCGCTCGTCGTGCAGGACACAGCCGACTGGATCGCCGCCCGGACGACGAAGGCGATTTCCAAGCTCACGATCGTCTACAACACGTCGTCGGCGACCCCGACCGGGTTCACGTACGCAGGTCTGAACAATGTTCCTCCCAACCTCATGCAGGTCGGGAGCGCCGGTTCCCCGAACCCCGACGCATGGGACCCGTGGATCATCCGCCGTCAGTACGCGCGCCACGTGCTCGCGAACATCGCCTTCCCCTCCACGAAGACCGTGGACACGCGCCTCGACGCCGCGACGGACGCAGAGAATGCGTTCCCCGAAGCGTTCGGCGTCTATCTGCACACCGCGATGACGGGCGACACGACGCTCTTCGACGGCACGAGCGCGACGACCGCGACCACCCTCAACCTCGAAGCCCCTGCGTTCACCTCGCCCGCGGGCAGCAACGTGATCGGGCGCGTCGCCGCGGGCCTCTTCGACCTGGTTGACCCCGCCAACGAGGCGTGGGACGCGATCGACGGGTCGGGGACCGCCGCCGCTCGCCCGCTCGCCGTGGCAGAGACACTCCGGACGCCCGTCACGGCCGACGCGTTCTACCAGGCGTGGAACACCGCCGGTTTCGACGGCTTCGCCCTCTCGCGGGTGTTCATCAAGGACGGCGTGGTCGCGGACGACGCATCCGAGTCGAACGACTCGTCGGCCGAGCCCACCGCGGTCGGATCGGTGACCGTCCAGCGCCAGAACCTGACGCTCAACCCCTTCAACGAGGACTGGTTCGAGTTCCAGAAGACCGGCGCCGCGAGCGCCGTCGCCGCGGAGGTCTCGTTCAACCGCGAGACGTACATCACGAACGTCTCGGTGCAGGTGCTCGACACCGCCGGCAATGTCATCGTCACCGGCGCGCCGGTGGGGACGAGCGGACCATTCCGCGCCACGACCGGATCGCTGGCGGCGGGAACGTACCGTATGCGCGTCCGCCACGTGAGCGGCCCGGCGGTGCCGAGTTACTCGATCCAGGTCTATCCCCCGATCTCGTTCCTCTCGAGCCAGGGTTCCGGGTGGACGGTCGGTCGTGCTCTCACGGTCAACCTGACGGCTGCGGGCGGCATTCCGCCCTACACGATCGCGATCGTGGCGCCGGCCGTGCTGCCGGACGGCCTCACCCTCGACGCCACGAACTACCGCATCACCGGGACGCCGACCACCGCCGGCAACGGGACGCTCGCCGTGACGCTCACTGACTCCGGCACCCCGGCGCACGTGCTCGTGGCGGGCGGCGCGTTCGCCGTGAACGCGCCGGTCGATGTCCGTCCGGGTGTCTTCACGCCGTTCGCCCTCGGCAGGACCCACGCCCGCGCTGCGTCCATCGGGGGCGGCACCACGCCGATGGCGGCTACCGTCACCGGCTCGCTGCCGGCGGGGCTCGCGTTCAATGGCGGCACCCGCCAGTTCACCGGTGCGCCGTCGGCTGCGGGTGCCTTCCCGTACCACCTCGACGTGACCGACGCCGCGGGTTCGACGGACGGCGCGGACTCGACTGCCGTTGTCTGCGCGCCGCTCGGTGCGACGGCGAGCCTCGTGTCGCTCGCCGCGGGCGACACCGCGTGCGGCTACTTCTTCGACCTCGTCGAAGGTTCCTCCGCCACGGTGAAGATCGCCACAGCGAAGGGCGGCGCACGCCGGACGCTCGCAGCGGCGATCCTCGGACCGGACGGTCAGCCGATCGCCGGCGCAGTCGCCAAGGGCGGCGCTGGCAGTGCCAGCGTCACGCGCCTGCGCGCGGCGCGCAGCGGGCGGTACTTCGTCGTCCTCAGCTCGAAGTCCGGCGACGCCACGCAGCTCACGGGCACCGTCAAGGCCGTCGTTCCGGCCAAGGCTGCGGCGAAGCTGGCCAACGTCACGCCGGGGCAGACGATCACGATCAAGTTCGGCGCGCTGCCTGGCACCGTCCTCGCTCTCAAGGCGACGCCCGACGCCGCATCCGGCGGCAAGATCGGCATTTTCGCGGTGACCGACCCGGCGGGGAACCTGGTGGACCTCGCCACCGACCTGTCGCTGAAGATCGTCGCGAACGGCGTGCAACTCGGCGGAACGCTGACCAAGGGCGGCACGTGGACGATCGGGCTGCTCTGCCAGCCCGGCAACGCGGCGAAGAAGGTGGCGTGGTCGTACACGCTCAAGCCCGTGAAGGGCGCCGTGTTCGACGCCAACCTGGGCGGCGGCGAGTAGTCCTGCAGCGCATCCGCACCGCCGGGCGCGACGTCGCGTAGCATTCGACGCGTGCCCGGAATCTCGAACCTGCTCGCCCAGCAGAGCCCCATCTCGTACGAGGGGTGGCTTCTCTTCTTCAAGGGCACGTGGGTCGGCCTCGCGATCACGGCACCTCCCGGACCCGTCGGCGGGCTTGCGGTGCGGCGGACCGCGCGCGACGGACTCGTCGCCGGACTCTCCACCGCGCTCGGCGCACTCCTCGCCGACGTCACGCTCGGCGCGTTCGCGATGCTGCCCGCGTCGCAGTTCCACGGGTTCGGACATCCCTGGGACCAGGTCATCGCGGTCGTCGCGGCGCTCGTGCTCGTTCTTCTCGGCGTGAAGTACTTCCGCCGCGCCCTCCACGGGCAGGTCTTCGACGAAGCAGCGCCCGAGACGAAGAAGGGGCCCGGGATCATCGGCGTCACCGTCGGCACGTTCGCCCTCACGCTGATGACTCCCGCCACGATCCCTTCGTTCATCCTCTTCTTCACGCAGTTGAAGCTCGGCCAGGGCGCCGAGGAGATGCAGTTCGGCCCCGTCGTGGTCATCGGCGGCGTCGCGGCCGGCGCCGCAGCGTGGTGGCTCGCGCTCTGCGGCGTGGTCTACCGGTTCCGCGCGCACGCGAGGAGCTGGATGCGCGTCCTCGAGTTCGTCTGCGCCGGGCTGATGTTCGTCGGCGCCGCATTCGCGCTGTGGAAGGGCCTGATCGCGTCCCACGCATGAACGAGGTGTCCGTGCCGCGTCGATCGATTCGATTCCTCGTTTGCACCGGCGTGGTCGCATGCGTCCTGGCGGTCGGCGCGGACCGGCCCGCCGCGGCCGACGAACCCGCGCCCCGGCGCGACATCGACGCGCTGGTCACTGCGTTCAGCGAGGACGCGCAGTCGCTCGAACGCGCGTACGGCGTGCCGTTTTCCGACGCCTGGGGCGGACGCGAGGACGCGTTCCTCGCCGCGGCCGCAGAGGAGTTGCAGTCGCGCGAGTGGGCGGGCGGTGTCGCTGGCGCGGGCGGACGTGCGGACGCGCAGCCGAGACCCGGTCAGATCGATCGGACGCTGCTCGCGGAGCACATCCGCCACCGGCGCGTCACCTCGGCGTTCGACCGGAGGCGACTCGCGGAGTTGCTCGTGATCGCGCCGTTCGGCACCGATCTCGCCGCGCTCGAGTCGTCGCGCCGCCGGCTGGAACCGGTCGCACCGCGCGCGGCGGCGGAGCGCCTGGAAGCCGCGAAGAAGTCGGTGGAAGACGTTCGCGCGCGCGTCGAGCGGGGCATCGGCAAGAAGCCCGACGAGATCGACAAGGACGCCCTCCTCGCGTCGTCCGCAGTGGCGAACCGCACGGCCGCGCGCATCGACGCGCTGCGCGGCGTCCTCCGCACCTGGTTCGACGACCGCAACGGGTTCGAGCCCGAGTTCGCGTGGTGGGTGAGGAAGCCCTTCGAGGCGCTCGACGCCGCGCTCGACGGCTACGCGAAGTTCCTCCGGGAGAAGGTCGTTCTCGCAAAGGACGACGGGGGCGGCCCGATCGTCGGCGACCCGATCGGCGAGGAGGCGCTCGGCGAGGAGTTGGCGCACGAGTTCATCCCGTACACGCCGAGCGAGGTCCTCGAGATCGCTGAGAAGCAGTTCCGCTGGTGCGAGGACGAAGCGAAGCGGGCCGCGCAGGAGATGGGGTGCGGCGACGACTGGAAGAAGGCGCTCGCGAAGGTGAAGACGGAGACGTCCGATCCGGGTCGTCAGGACGAACTCGTCGCGGCGCAGGCGAAGGAGGCGATCGAGTTCGTCACCTCGCGGGACCTCGTCACCGTGCCGCAGCTCTGCCGCGACACCTGGACGCTCCACATGATCCCCGAGGCGCAGCAGCGCACGATGCCCTACGCCTACTACTCCGGCGACGGCATGGGGGTGGCGTTCCCGTCGTCCGACATGGACCACTCGCGGAAGCTCCAGTCGATGCGCGGGAACAACGTTCACTTCTCGCGGATCGTCACGCCGCACGAGCTGATCCCCGGCCACCATCTCCAGCTCTTCCAGGCGGCGCGGAATCGTCCCTATCGCGAGCTCTTCCGCACGCCGTTCCTCGTCGAGGGCTGGGCGCTGTACTGGGAGATGCGGCTGTGGGACCTCGGCTGGGCGAAGTCCCCCGAGGATCGAATCGGGATGCTCTTCTGGCGCATGCACCGCTGCGCGCGGATCGTCGTCACGATGAAGTTCCACCTGGGGAAGATGACGCCCGACCAGATGATCGAGTTCCTGGTGGACCGCGTCGGGCACGAGAAGGACGGCGCGACGGCGGAGGTCCGGCGGTACGTCTCGGGCGGCTACGGCCCCCTCTATCAGGCGGCCTACATGCTCGGCGGTCTGCAACTGCGCGCGCTCCAGAAGGAACTCGTCGGCGGCGGCAAGATGACAGAGCGCGACTTCCACGACGCCGTGCTGCGCGAGAACTCCATTCCCGTACGGATGATCGCGGCCTCGCTCCGCGGCGAGGAACTGACGCGCGCCGGCCCGACACCGTGGCGTTTCGCGGACTGACGGTCGGAGCGCTCGCCTCCGTCCCTGTGGAGTGCACCCGTACCCCATGAAAACCGCCACGTTCGACATCGTCTCCGCGCTCGCCGCGCTCGTCATCACCGTCGTCGGCGCGATCCCACTGGTGCTCGCCGCGCGGCGCGGCGCCGGATGCGTCACTGCATGGGACGCCGTCCGCTCCGGCGTCGCGATCGTGGCGGCCACCGTGGCCGTGTGCTTCTTCCTCTCGCCGCTCGGCGTGACGGTGTTCGGTGACATCCGCCTCGTCTACTTCGGCGCAGTGATCGCGCTTCCCGCGATCGGCGTCGCGTTGCTCGTCCTTCGGGCCGCAGGACGTGTGAGGCCCACGCGCGGTGCGACGGTCCTCGCGGCGCTCGCATCTCTCGCCGCGCCGCTCGGCGTGTGGACGTCGTTCATCGAACCGAATCGGCTGGTCCTCGAGACCGCGACCCTCGATCTGCCCGTGGCGCGCGCTGGGCACGAACCGCTCCGGATCGCCGTGCTCTCTGATCTGCAGGGCAACCACATCGGCGACCACGAGCGAGCGGCTGTCGAGATGGTGCTTGCGCAGAAGCCGGACATCATCTTCCTCCCCGGCGATCTCTTCCACGGTGACGACGACGAGTGGGCGAGCGAGTCCGCCGCGCTTCATGACCTGCTGGCACGTCTCGACGCGCCGGGCGGCGTCTACTTCGTGATCGGCGACGTGGATTCCGCGGCGCGCACGATTCCGATGCTGCGCGACACGAAGGTCCGTCCACTCCTCGACGAAGTCGTGAAGGTCCGTGTGCGCGACCGCGACGTCACGATCGGCGGCATCTCGTGGATGACGCAGCGCGTGCTGTCCGATCTCACGGTGCCCGCACGCGGCGAGAAGGCGGCCGCCGACGCGTCCGACGTGCGCATCCTCCTCTGCCACCGCCCCGACGCCGTGCTGGAACTCGACCCGTCGTCGCGCGTGGACCTGGTCGTTGCCGGGCACACGCACGGCGGGCAGATCGTGATCCCCGGCTTCGGTCCCGTGATGACCCTGACGAGCGTTCCACGCGCGGTCGCTGCGGGCGGTCTGCATCGCATCGACGGCAACGCGATCTACGTGAGCCGCGGTGCCGGGATGGAGCGCCGACAGGCACCTGCGATGCGCCTGTTCTGCCCGCCCGAGGTCTCGCTCGTCACCCTGCGGAGCGCGGCGCGCGAGGAACCGTAGGGCCGCGACAGTCGTTCGTTCATTTGTCGTCGTTCGTTCGTTTGGAGTACCGGCTTCAGCCGGAGGTGGCATCTCGTGGCGACGTCGCGCTCGCTGGTGCACAGTCCACGTCGCCACTCGAGCGGCGCATCCGCCGGGGCACACGCGGTGACCCGAGCGACGACCGCCTGAAGGCGGTACTCCGAACGAACCGCACGCGTCTGACGGTGAGGAGCGCACTCCGAACGAACCGCATTCACCGTTCGAGCCGCCCTCGCACCCACGCGATCTCCGCCGCGATGTTTGCCGCCAAGTCCGCCGCCGCGGCGCCCGGGACCACGCTCCACGTGTACGTCTCGATCTCGAGCACCGGCGGGTCGTCGTCGGTCGCCGTCGTAACCGCCATCGCGTCGAGGAACCGTTCCACCGCCGGCCGCGTCGTCGGCAGACCGCCCACGGACTCCGCGTGGACCGGAACGTGGAAGTGGACGCGCCACGGTTTCGACGCCGCGAGCGTCGCGTCAGCGAGCGCCTCCGGCAGATCGCGGACGACGCGCACGCCGTCCGTTCCGCGCGCGCCGACCTGGTGCAGCCACCGCGGTTCCGTGAACGCCGCGAGCGCCGCGCGCTGGGCCGCGTCCTCGGGATCGGGCACCTCCACCGCCGCCGACACCTGCACCTTGTGAACCGGCACGCCGGCCGCGCGCAGGCGCCGCAGCGACGCAATCGGTTCCTCGTGTTCGACGCACGCATGGCACAGGTCGAGGCAAACGCCGAGGTGCCGCGCGACGATCTCCGCTGCGGCTGATTCCGTCATCCCGACGGTGCGGGCCACGGTCGCGAGATACGGCTGCACCGCCGACGTGAAGAAGACGATCGCCTCGGCGGTCGTCTCGACGGCGCAGCACGGCTCCGGCTCGATCGCGAGACGGATCGTCGTGCCCGTCGCTTCGCGCAGTCGATGCAGGTCGAGCACCGCGGCGAACAGCAGTCCCGCTGCGCGCAGCCACGCATCGATCGCGAGCTTCGGATACCCGATCGGCAAGGTCGAGATCGTCACATCGGACCCGGGCGCGACGATTCCCGCGATCGCTCGCGCGACCGACGCCGTGTACCCGAACCGCGCGGGGTCCGTCCAATCGGGGCGATAGACGGCTTCCTTCACGATCGGCGCGTGGAACGCGCGCTGCGGGAACGCATTCACGGTGACGAGTTCGAGCCCGTTCGCCGCCAGCGCGGCCCGGACTTCCCGCATCGCCCCGGCGTCGCCCGAGAGGGCCCGCGCGGCGGGTTCTGGGAGCCAGAGCCCGAGACCGAGCACGCCGTCCGGCGCGGCCCGCCGTCGCACATCGGCCCACAGCCCACCGAGCGCCGCGACGAGCCCCGCGAGGTCCTCCTGCGGTGCGACGTTCGTGCCGTAAGCGAGGCGGGGGCGGCGGATGTCGGCCGTCATGGCGGGTAGACTCGCGTGGACGCTGTTGATGGACGAACTTACTCGCGACGCGGGCTCGATGTTCGAGCGACGCGGCGAAGGAGCCCGCCCGTCCGCCCCGAACGCATGACCGTCTCCACGATCGTCCGCGCCGTCGCGCTCTTGATGCTCGCCGCCCTGGCGCTCGTCACGGGCCCCGCGCACGCCGACGACGACACCGCGAAGCCCGCCGCCGACCGCTGCGTCAACGGGAACGCGTGCTACCACTTCCTCCGCGCGCCCGTCTCGGCACCGGACCCGTGCTTCTGCCCGCTCTGTTCCGACGACCACCAGCACGCCGGCGACACCGCCCCCGACGGCTGGAACCGGAGATGCTGGGACAGGCGCGGGATGCCCTGCTTTCTGAAACGGCACGCCGCGAGCTGGCAGCTCTCGTGCAGCGAGTGCCTCGCCGACACCGAGTGCTGCAAGGAGCCGTTCCCGGCCCGCTGCCCGAAGTGCGGCGACGACAAGGGCCCCGGACCGTGGCGGAAGGACGCCGAGAAGCTCGTCGCGGAGCGACTGGCAGTCGAGAAGCGCCACTGGGACAAGTCGGAGCCGATCGTCGTCGTCGGGCGGCACTTCTACGTCGTCACCGACATTCGTTCCGTGAAGGTCATCACGCCGCACGACGGTGAGCGCGTCCTCTCCGGACACGAGTACGCGCACGTCCTCGTCATGCGAGCCGAGCAAGCGCGGCGCGACTTCGAGTCGGCATTCGGAATGCCCGGGATCTCGGGGCAGGTCGGCGTGTTCGTCCCCGAGCGCGAGTCCACAGGGCGCAAGATCCGGAGCGATTACTTCCGCAATCCGAGCGTGCCATTCGTCTATTCGGCGTACGGGAGTTCGTCGGAGTCGGCGATCTCCGAGGGGTTCTGCATGAACGGGGTGTGCATCCCCTTCCAGCGGGTCGGAGACGACGCCGGGATGCACGAAGCGTTGCGTCAGTTCATTGCGCAGATCTTCTTCACGACGTGGATCGTGACGAGCGGCGAGTTGAGGACGACGCCGCCGTGGGCGTTTGCGGGCATCGGATTCTGGGTCGGCAAGTCGCCGACGGCCCTCGCGAACGAGGTGTACTGGCTTGAGGGCGAGGACAACGTCGTCACCGCGAGCGGGAAGCACTGGGCGAAGGAGGTCGCCGACACCGCGAAGAAGCACGGCTTCCGTCCGATCGAGGAGATCCTCGCCGCGACGACGCTCGCGAAGCTCACGGCGCCCGACTTCAAGCAGATCTGGGGCTGGTTCGACGTAGCGATGAAGGACGCGCCGAAGGAGTGGGCGGCGCTCCTCGGCGAACTCCGCCGCGGCACCGAAGTCCACGCCGCGTTCAAGAAGACGCTCGGATGGACGCCCGACGAGTTCCAGACGCGCTTCCAGGAACGCCTCGCCGGACTCCGCCGCACGTTGAAGGACGGCACCGACGTCGCCGAGTCGTCGGCTCCGCTCGCCGCGGAGAAGGACCCCGAGAAGGTCGCCGCGCGCATTCGCGCCGTCGGCGTGCCGAAGGACGTTGCCATCGTCAAGGAACTGCTCGATCTGTGCGCCCGCGACGGCGACCTCGTCCGCGAGACCGCCGTGCTCGTCCTGTCCCGCATCAAAGACGCCGAGCCCCGCGAGCCGCTCTGGCGTTACGGCGCGATCCACGCCGACGCGAAGGTGCGGGCGACGTCGCTGCGCGTCATTCGACTGTTGCGCGTGACGGAGTCCCGCGCCGTCGTCCACGCGGCGCTCGCTGACCCGAGTTGGTTCGTCCGCGCCGAGGCGTTCCTCGCTGCCGCCGCGATCAAGGACTTCGACGCGCAGGCCGCGATGCGCGAGGCGCTCTCAGGCGGCGACGCGAAGCTCCGCATCGCTGCGTGCGACGCGCTGCGGTCGATGGGCAAAGACGCGAACCCGATCTGCGTCGCGCCGCTCGCGAAGTGTCTCGACCACGAGGCGTGGCAGGTGCGAGTCGCGGCCGCCGACGCGCTCGCCGTCGTCGGCACCCTGGACGCAGTGGACTCCCTCGTGCGTCACCTTGAGACGGAGACCGCGCGCGTGGCCGACGCCTATCGCGACGCGCTGATCGCGACCGGCCGCCATCTCGCCGCGTT